>NZ_CAWQMW010000155.1:0-105332 GCF_963895965.1 Xenorhabdus sp. PB30.3
ATATTTAAATAAACAACTATATTCATCAGATATTAAATTCAGAGCTAACCTTTGAGTGAATATTCAGCACATTATCTTATATTATTATTGTTACTGCATGATCATCTGTAAGCTGTATAAATATTACTCTCACTAGGTACTTTTTCGTGTTTTGATAAGATGTTACTTGCCCGATACCCTCGATTCGCGTAAAACTATTACCTAAATTATCGATAATAACTCCACAACTCTCCTGATTATTATGTTTCAAAACAATCCGCTGCTTGCTCAGCTAAAACAGCAACTACATTCTCAAACCTTGCGTGTAGAAGGTTTAGTCAAAGGAACAGAAAAGGGCTTCGGCTTTCTGGAAGTCGATGGTCAAAAAAGTTACTTTATTCCTCCTCCTTATATGAAGAAAGTGATGCACGGCGATCGAGTCAGTGCTGCTATTCATACCGATAAAGAAAAAGAAGTCGCTGAACCAGAAGAACTGATTGAACCTTTCCTGACCCGTTTTGTTGGCCGGGTGCAGAGAAAAGAAAACGACAACCGACTATGGATTATTCCTGACCATCCATTGTTAAAAGACTCTATTCCATGCCGACCGTCCAGTCAGGTAACTCATAATTTTGAACAAGGTGATTGGGCAGTTGCTGAAATGCGCCGTCATCCACTGAAAGGTGATCGCGGTTTCCATGCTGAAATAACCGGCTATATTACCCGTGGTGATGATCACTTCGCTCCGTGGTGGGTTACTCTTACTCGCCACAGTCTGGAACGTGAAGCCCCATCAATGGCAGATTGCCAGTTGGATGATGGTTCTCTTGAGCGTATCGACCTGACCTCCCTTAATTTCGTCACAATCGACAGTGCAACGACTGAAGATATGGATGACGCATTGCATATTGTCAAAAATGATGATGGCAGCCTGAAATTATCCATTGCTATTGCCGATCCGACTGCCTATATCAAGGCTGGCAGCGATCTGGACACAATCGCTTATCAACGCAGCTTTACCAACTATCTGCCGGGCTTCAATATTCCAATGCTGCCCCGCGAACTTTCTGATGATTTGTGTTCTCTTCGTCCGAATGCCCGCCGCCCTGCTCTGGTTTGTCAGGTTTCCATTCTGGAAGACGGGCAATTAGGTGATGACATTCAATTCTTTGCCGCTTGGGTCGAATCGAAATTCAAGCTGGTTTATGACGAAATTTCTGATTGGCTGGAAGGTAAGGAAGGCTGGAAACCGGGTTCAGATGCTGTCACTGAACAAATCACACTGTTAAAAGAGATGTGTGAACGCCGTAATAACTGGCGCCAACAGCACGCTCTGGTATTTAAAGATCGCCCTGATTACCGGTTTATTCTGGATGAAGGCGGGAATGTCACTGATATTGTCACTGAACAGCGTCGCTCTGCAAACCGCATTGTTGAAGAAGCAATGATTGCAGCTAACCTTTGTGCTGCGAAAGTCCTGCGCGATAAGTTAGGCTTTGGTATTTATAACGTTCACACCGGCTTTGAACCAACACAGATTGAACAGGTTGTTGACGTACTCAAAGAACACAGTATTGAAACCTGTCCGGAAGCACTTATTGGGCTGGAAGGGTTTTGTGAATTACGCCGTGAGCTGGATAAACAACCGACTCAGTTCCTTGATAGCCGTATCCGTCGCTTCCAGACCTTTGCAGAAATTAAAACAGAACCGGGCCCACACTTTGGGTTAGGTTTTGACGCATACGCCACATGGACATCCCCTATCCGTAAGTACAGCGATATTATCAATCATCGTTTGCTGAAAGCCGTTATTCAACACACTGAAGCAGAAAAACCGGCTGAAGAGATCTGTTTGCAGCTGTCCGAACGCCGACGTGCAAACCGTATGGCCGAGCGCGATGTTGGTGACTGGCTCTATGCCCGTTATCTCAAACCTTATGCTGGCACAGATAAAATCTTTGCTGCTGAGATTATTGATATCACTCGTGGTGGTCTGCGTGTTCGTTTGGTCGACAATGGTGCAATTGCTTTCGTTCCGGGGCCATTCCTGCATTCCGTCCGTGATGAACTTCAATGCAGTCAGGAAACCGGCTCTGTCCTGATTAAAGGCGAAGCAGTTTATCGCCTGAACGATATTATCGATGTGCGCCTTGAAGAAGTCAGAATGGAAACCCGCAATATCGTGGCGCGTCCTGTTAGTTAACACAGGATCAACATAATAGGCTATACCCAATAAAACGGGGATTTCCAGAACATAAACACACTGCCGCTATTATAAGCGGCAGTTTCATAACAAAACTTAAATCATCATTTAATTTCATATGAAATTCCCTACACAACAAATCATCCCTAAATTCATACCCCAATTTATACATGGTGCTGTAACCCTCTTACCTTTGCTGAGTACCCTGATAATTTTCCCTTCTCAGGCATCTTCCGATAACGTTCAGCAAGAGCAAATAATTAAGCAGCTTACTACGTTGGAACAAAGTGCCAATGGGCATCTTGGAGTGGTCTTAATCAATAACGCAGACAATTCAACCATCGGCTATCGCACAAATGAGCGTTTTCCATTATGTAGCACCAGTAAATTTATGGCAGTGTCTGCGCTGTTGAAAAAAAGCGAAACAGATGAAAATTTGTTAAAGCAAAGAGTTAATTACAAACAATCTGATTTAGTTGAATACAGTCCGATTACTGAAAAATATATTGAAACTGGTATGACACTGGCGGAGCTAAGTGCAGCAACTTTGCAATACAGTGATAATACCGCCATGAACCTAATCATTAACCAGTTAGGTAGCCCTGAAAGTATGACAACATTTGCCCGAACTCTCGGTGACACGATGTTTCGGCTGGATCGTAAAGAACCAGAATTAAATCTGGTTCAGCCGGGTGATGAGCGTGATACTTCAACACCTCAGGCTATGGCAGAAAGTCTATATAAACTGACTTTAGGTGATTCCCTCGCACCAAAACAACGTACGCAACTGGTGGAATGGCTAAAAGGAAACACCACTGGAAATGCCAGTATTCGTGCTGGATTACCAAAAGATTGGGTTGTCGGGGATAAAACCGGTCGCTGTGATTATGGCTCAACCAACGATATTGCCGTAATCTGGCCGACAGGAAACCGGGCACCACTGGTATTGGTGACTTATTTCACTCAACCCGGCGATAAAAACGCCAAGGCCCGCCCTGATGTACTGGCAAAAGCAGCGCGTATAATGATTCAGGCTGAATAAGATTCTATAACGGGAATTATGAACACAAGCTATGCCATAAGTCTGTTACATTGCATAGCTTGTGAAGATTGATAAAGTGAGATGAAAAGCTAAATCAGCCACCAGCCAGTTTGACTTTCATTCCTTTCGCTTCCAATAACTGTTTTAGTAAATCGCGTTTATCGCCCTGAATTTCAATCTCACCATCTTTAACTGAGCCACCGCAACCACATTTTTTCTTCAATTCCGCGGCTAGCTTAGCAATGGTTTGATCATCAGCATCAATTCCTGTGATAACACAAACGCCTTTGCCTTTACGCCCGCTGGTCTGGCGTTGGATACGCACAATCCCATCACCCTTAGGGCGAGCCGGTGGGGCTTTTTCTTCCTGAATTCGGCCGCTATCTGTTGAATAAACCAGACGTGAGTTATTATCCATGAACAATCCCGATTGATTCATTAATTTGCTGCAATGCCAATGCCGGATTTTCAGCTCGTGTAATCGGACGCCCGATCACCATATAATCCACACCGGCCTGAATTGCCTGTGGTGGTGTCATAATACGGCGTTGATCCCCGGCATCTGAACCTTCAGGACGAATACCCGGTGTAACCAGTTTGAATTCCTGACCACATGCTGCTTTCAGTTGTTGTGCTTCATGAGCTGAACAAACCACACCATCCAGACCACACTGTTTAGTCAGTTTCGCCAGACGTTCAGCGTGCTGAGCTGGCGTCACATCAATCCCGGTGCCTAACAAATCAGACTGATCCATGCTGGTCAGGACAGTAACGGCAATTAATAATGGAGCATCTTTACCATAAGGTAATAAAATTTCTTTAGCAGCAGTCATCATTCTTTCCCCACCGCCGGCATGAATATTGACCATCCAAACGCCCAATTCTGCCGCTGCGGCTACAGCTCTTGCTGTGGTGTTAGGAATATCATGAAATTTGAGATCCAAAAACACGTCAAAACCACGCTGGTGCAACATACGGACAAATTGTGGGCCATTTAATGTAAACATCTCCTTGCCCACTTTCAGACGACAAGATTGAGGATCAATCTTATCGACAAATGCCAGTGCTGCATCCTGATTGTCATAATCCAACGCAACAACAACCGGTGATTCAACTTGCTTACCTAAAGCTTGACCTGTATGGGATGTCATTTTTTAGCCTTTAATTTTAAAATGAATTTTATTTCGCGCATAAAAATTTTATAAATAAAAAACGCCACCAATAAAGTGACATTGTCACTGCCCGTCTAAACCACGAATGGGTTTAATTGTGTCCCACGAACGACATGAAGGACAATGCCAATAAAGTGAACGAGAAGTAAAGCCACACTTATGGCATCGATAATCTGGTTTAGTTCGGATCTGTTCACCCACCATGTTCCGCAGAAGAAGCAAGCTTTCTTTGGCCCGCCCTTCTTCTGCATCAGCCAGATGGTAATCCATCAGGCGATAAAAGAGACGCATCGTCGGATGACGTTCCAACTGCCGATTAATATAAACCTGGGCTGTATCACGCCCCTCTTTTTGCTCAATAATGTCGGCCAGATGGATCTCTGCAATTGCTCCGCAATTTTCTTCCACGCAACGCAGGATGAAAGCTTCCCACCCTTCCGGCTGAACAAGATCCCTATAGCACTCCTGCAACATCGATAAAACTTCGCTAACCAGTTGCTTATCCTGCTCGAGAACTCGTTTCAGCACCTCAGTTGCTTTGGTATATTCTTTCTGTGCAATATAAATACGGCCAAACATGATCGATACACGGGCACAATTTTTATTCGCCTGAGCAGCTTTATTCAAATACCCGATAGCATCACTGAAACCGTCTTCCCTCATTCCCTGTAGAGCTAATTCACAATAAAAATGGGCGATTTCTTCGCGGAATTGCTGTTTACCCAGCCTGACCAGTTTCTCTGCCACCTCGATGGCTTTGCTCCAGTCACTGGTTGATTGATAGATAGTCAGCAAAGAATTAAGTGCGCTCTCCCGAAAATCCTTTTCATCGATTAACTGAACAAACATATTTTCTGCCCGATCATATAACCCGGCAGCCATGTAATCTCTACCGAGCTGCTGAGTTGCCAGTAAACGCTGTTCAAATGTCAGGGAGGCACTTTCCATAAGGGATTGGTGAATACGGATGGCTCTTTCAACTTCACCACGGGAGCGGAACAGGTTGCCCAGCGTTAAATGTGCTTCAAACGCGGAACTGTCCTCTTTTAACATATCAAGAAACAGATCGACTGCCTTATCCTGTTGGTTCGAAAGTAAAAAATTAACCCCATCAACATATTCACGTGACAGGCGGTCTGCCGATTGTTGCTTATCTTGTTGAGCACTTCTGCGTCCCATATACCAGCCATACGCGGCAGCAATAGGAAGCAACAGAAACAACAGCTCTAACATGGAGTATTATTCCTTGTCCAGGACCACTGGAGCTTGAGAGACAATTTTTGTCGATAATTCAACTGGCTGCTCCAACTGGGTCTCCAAGCGCTTAATTTTACGTTTCGCGCGTCTTAGCGACATGCTGGTGCGCAGATAAAACCCGCCACAAATTCCCCATCCAAGAACAAAACCGATGGCAAATAAAAACGACAGCAAAGTGGATATCGAATAATCACCTTTGGCAATCAAATAATTGAAGGTTACCACTTGATTATTATTTGCTCCCAGTGTCACTGAGATAACAAAAACAACCAGTGCCAGTAATAAGATCAGAAAATATTTCACATTGTTTCCTGTTATCGATTGTTGCTGATTGATATGCCAAATAACAGACATAGTGGCTTGCTAAATTAGCATTTCTCATCTACGCAAAGGAAGTATTTTATTGCACTAAACCAATATTTCACCCTTTTTGTGACAATATTCTACTTTGCTGCCTGTAATTCCGTCACTGTTTTCCGTCGAACAAGCATATCCAAGTAAAACAAATGACTAGATGTATCGCTGTATGTGAATTTTCACCGGCATAAAGGCACCGGATATGTCTACAAAAATATGTTTACAGTTTAGCATGTTAATATTACTGCAAACTGCAATTGTCTCTCCTGTGCTTTATCCAAAAATCCGACATATCTTTATCTACGAACATAAGCATAATTTCTGTTATACTCGCGATGCGTACATGCACTGTAATCAGAGAAAATTTTTGCGTAGTTTTAGCTGATTTCCAAACTGGTATTGTTCTGAGTATCGCAATATTGTCATTGTAACGAGCTAAATCAACATATGAATACAAACATACAGCTAACACGAGTAGCTGAAGCCAAACTGCCCACTCCCTGGGGCGAATTTCTGATGATTGGATTTGAAGAGATAGAAACAGGCCGTGATCATGTTGCCCTTGTGTATGGTGACATTTCTGGTGATGAGCCGGTTTTATCCCGCATCCATTCAGAGTGCCTGACCGGAGATGCTTTATTTAGCTTAAGGTGCGACTGTGGTTTTCAACTCGAAGCTGCTCTGTCACAAATCAGCCAGGAAGGCCGGGGTGTTCTGCTGTATCACCGCCAGGAAGGCCGCAATATTGGTCTGCTGAATAAAATTCGGGCCTATGCATTGCAGGATAAAGGTGTTGATACTGTCGAAGCGAACCATCAATTAGGTTTCGCTGCCGATGAGCGAGATTTCACTCTGTGTTCAGACATGTATAAATTACTGGGTGTACGTGCTATCCGTCTTCTGACGAATAATCCGCAAAAAATGGAGATTATGGTCGGAGCCGGCATTAACATTGTCGAGCGTGTGCCGCTTATTGTAGGGCGTAACCCTAATAACGCTTACTACCTTGATACAAAAGCGCGCCTGATGGGGCATCTGCTGTCCAAATCCAGCTAATTTCTTTCTACAGAAAAGAAAATAAAAACTGCGTCGGTGTGGGCGCAGTTTTTCATTTCAGCAATGCTTATTTTTACTTCAACATATTGCGGATAACATAATGCAATATGCCGCCATTATAGAAATAGGCGAGCTCTGTATTGGTATCAATTCGGCAATGGGCATTAACCTGAGTTTCATCCCCACTAGGGTAAGTAATTTTCACAACAATAACCTGCCCAGGCCTGATATCATTCAATCCGCCGATATCAATGAATTCATCCCCAGTCAGGTTAAGAGTTTTACGAGTGATGCCCTGTGGAAACTCCAGCGGTAATACCCCCATGCCAATCAGGTTGGAACGGTGAATTCGTTCAAAAGATTCCGCAATAACCACTCTTACACCCAATAAGCTGGTTCCTTTAGCCGCCCAGTCACGACTGGAACCGGAGCCATATTCTTTACCAGCAATAATGGCAAGCGGTTTTTTCTCTTCCTGATAACGCATAGCCGCATCATAAATAGCCAGTTGGCTTTGTGATGGGATGTGGCGCGTATATCCCCCTTCAATACCGGGCACCATTTCATTACGAATACGAATATTAGCAAATGTTCCACGCATCATAACTTCGTGATTTCCGCGCCTTGAACCATACGAGTTAAAATCTTTCGGCGCTACTCCATGATCCTGTAAATATCGCCCAGCCGGACTGTCTGCCTTGATATTCCCGGCGGGAGAAATATGGTCTGTTGTTACTGAATCACCCAAAATAGCCAGAATATTAGCCTGATGGATATCCGTTACCGGCTCAGGCTCCTGTGTCATGTGGCTAAAGAAAGGCGGAAGACGTATATAGGTTGAATCCGGCTGCCAGGAATAAGTGGCTGAACTTTCAACTTCCAGTGCTTGCCAGTTTTCATCGCCGTCAAACACCGCACTATATTCCTTGTGGAACATCTCGGTTCTGACTTTTTCCACTGCTTCAGCAACTTCCTTACTGCTCGGCCAGATATCTTTAAGATAGATATCACGCCCCTGCTGATCCTGCCCAATTGGTTCACTGGTCAGATCGCGCTTCATACTACCGGAAAGAGCATAGGCCACAACCAACGGCGGAGAAGCCAGCCAGTTAGTTTTGACCAATGGATGAATACGCCCTTCAAAGTTTCGGTTACCGGAAAGTACGGCTCCGACTGTCAAGTCAGACTGTTTAATCGCAGCCTCAATCTCATCCTGCAACGGCCCTGAATTACCAATACAGGTAGTACAGCCGTATCCCACTAAATTAAAGCCTAACTTTTCAAGATAAGGCATAAATCCGGCCAGATTCAGATATTCTGTTACCACTTTAGAACCCGGAGCCAGTGACGTTTTAACCCATGGCTGCCGTTGTAACCCCTTCTCAACCGCTTTTTTAGCAAGTAAGCCGGCTGTCATCAATACACTGGGGTTGGAAGTATTAGTACAAGAGGTAATAGCTGCAATCACTACCGCCCCTTCCTGCAAAGAAAATGTCTGATTATCTACTGTCACAGGGATAGATGATTGCAGCCCCTGCTTTCTATTAATATCCAGATCCATCGAGGACTGGAAGGCATGTGGAACCCCACCCAACGCGACTCTGTCCTGAGGACGTTTTGGCCCTGCCAGACTAGCCTCTACCGTAGACATATCCAGCTCAAGACTGCTGGTGAAAATTGGCTCATCTCCGGCATGACGCCATAATCCCTGCTGTTTGCTATAAGCCTCAACCAGCGTAATTTCATCTTCACTGCGTCCGGTTAATCGCATATAACTCAGGGTAATATCATCAACAGGGAAGAAACCACAAGTTGCACCATATTCCGGCGACATATTGGCAATCGTCGCCCGATCTGCCAGTGGCAAATCAGCCAAACCATCGCCGTAAAATTCAACAAATTTGCCGACCACGCCATGTTTACGCAGCATCTGTGTGACAGTCAGCACCAGATCAGTCGCGGTGATCCCTTCGCGTAATTTTCCTGTCAGCTTGAAACCAACCACATCCGGGATCAGCATGGAAATTGGCTGCCCTAGCATTGCGGCTTCGGCTTCAATTCCGCCAACGCCCCACCCAAGCACACCGAGACCGTTAATCATTGTGGTATGAGAATCGGTACCAACCAGTGTATCTGGGTAGGCAAAATCCTTTCCGTCACGGTTTTCATACCAAACCGCCTTGCCTAAATATTCAAGGTTAACCTGATGGCAAATACCTGTTCCGGGAGGAACAACCCGGAAGCGATTGAAGGCTTTTTGCCCCCAGCGTAAAAATAAATAGCGTTCATAGTTACGCTCCATCTCAATCTGAACGTTCTCTTCAAACGCCTGCTCAGTGCCGAATTTATCCACCATGACAGAGTGGTCAATCACCAGATCAACCGGTGATAAAGGATTCACCTGATCTACATTGCCACCAAGCCTTAAAACAGCCTCTCTCATTGCCGCAAGATCCACGACAGCGGGTACACCGGTAAAATCCTGCATTAATACACGGGCGGGACGATAGGCAATTTCCCGCTCAGCATGCCCGCTCTGTTGCCATGCCACCAGCGCTTTCAGGTCATCTTCAACAACAGAATCACCATCAATATTACGCAAAAGGTTTTCAAGCAGAACTTTCAGTGATTTAGGGAGGCGGGATATTTCACCCAGTTGCTCAGATAACAGAGGTAAACTGTAATAATGGTAGGCCTTACTGCCAGAAGTTTCACTGCTAATGGAAAGTGTTGAGGCACAGTCCGTTTTCAATTTAGACGACATAACTCCTCCATTTTTATATTTATGACCAGCTACACCCTATGAATTTCAATTTGAAAAACGACGGATATATATGATTAAACATAACATACTAGTAGATAATTGTTATTCAGCTTTCACATATTTTGCCAACCCGCTGTAATTCCTCACTTATTGACAAAATTTAGTGATGACACCCACAAAATAGATATGTTCTATTGATGGCCGGAACTGATATTCAGCGCCCCGAATATCATCATCAACCCTATTATTGTTTATTAACTATTGGAAGGCGAATTATGGATAACGAAATTATTATTAAGCGTGAAAATTATCTAAACCAGATAAAACAGGCTGAACAATTTTTTTGTCATAATATTGAAGATCATTTCACTCTCTCTGACCATCGATTCAGCGATACTGATGGCTTAGTTCAATTTGTCATTGCATCACAACTCAATGATAAATATAATGTTATGAAGAAGATGGACGATATAAAAAAAACTCAGATAGCCCTTTCTTCTATTGCGACTGATTATATTATCAGATACTCCGATACCCGTGGCCGACAGTACAGAACAGATGTCCAGTTCTGGGGTGATATTATGGGAAAGTTGCCATTAATGAGTGTCAGAAATATTGAAAAACAAACATATCAACATGTTATGAAAGGTTTTTCTATCGCAACCAATTTATTACAGCTGATCATGGATATCGTTGTTAATAATAACATTAAATTTATCTCATTGTTTTTATTGGTAAAATAGAGGAAAGATAAATATAATTGTCCTGTATATTGTCCTGTTTATCAAAAACACCTAACTTTAGAGCAATATTTCAGCAGTTCGATCTTAGCATGATGTCATGTGTTTTATGGAGTTCTTTGCATCATATATATAGAAGGAAATTCAACCTGTTTTTTACCGTGCCTTGAATAGATGACTTTATAGACAAGGGTAGCATTTCCATTAATTAATTGCTTTACACGGAGCTTTTATTAAGGCTAGAAAAAGGAAAAAGTAACCCGACTTTAGCTGAAAATAAAAAACCTCCATTAGATAAAGATGAATATTTATCCAAATTTCATCAACCATCTAATAAATTTCATTAATTCCCCGCCTGTCATTTTATGTCATCCTGCCAACAAAACATGCTGCCTATCAAATATTAGTCAAACCGTACTTTCCCGTATTGATGAACCCTTTTATTGATGTTCACCGGCGGAGAAGTCTCCCACCGCCTTCATGTTATTTAGCAATGTGTATTGTTGATTAGATGAGGGAATGAATATGCAAGACAAAAAGCCAGATGTACCTGTCTCAGACGAGAGTAATCTCGTGATCGTTACAACGCCAGAATATGTCAAAGAAGCTATTGCAGAACACGCTGCGAGCCGTAATCACCCAGATGCTACGCTGCAAGATAAAGGATTTGTTGTCCTGAGTAATGATGTTAGCGATAGTGAGACAATGGCAGCAACACCAAAAGCAGTGAAAGAAGCGTATGATTTGGCGAGCACAGCAAACAACAATATCGATACTCGTTTAGCAAAAGACCAGAACGGTTCTGATATTCCTGATAAAGCCAAATTCGTGAAAAATATTGGAGCAGCGACTCAAGAATGGGTAACCAATAATGGCTCTGGTTTCATTAAAGGATGTCTGATTAATCCTGCTACCAGCAATGAATTTACATCATGGATAACGTCACTACCCCCTGGTGGGCACGCATTTCGTTTTCAAGCCAATAATGCTGGAACAGGTTACTCATGGTCATGCGGTTATATAACCAGAATGGGAGATACTTGGGCTGGGTTCGTTTCAGCCTATAATGACTATGGTGTTGCCATCATACATGGTAATGATGGTGGAGGTAATACGAAAGTCAGTCATCTATGGACAGATAAAAACGCCACCGTAGTTAATGGTTACTTAAAAGCAGTCTCCCCTACCATATTCATTCACCCTAATGGTAAATTTACTTCCAACGACGAATCTGTGAGCATCACTGCTGAACACCTGTCAAAAGGCACTTACCTCATTAAAGGCGTTAAAGGATTTAGTAATGATGGAGCGGTAAGCAGCATCGATATCCCACGCTGTCAGAACGATCTACCAATGGTTTGGGTCAACCATGAAGTTCTACCCGATGGTTCCATCAAATTAATGACCTACCACCGTGAACACTCAGACGCTCCTGCTTTCGCCAGAAATATACGTGAAGGTTACGCTGACGGTGATTTGATCGATATTCCCGATGGCAGATTTGTTTCTGTTCGGGTGCAAATGCCTGACACTAAATAATCACAATCTTAATTCTTCTATCGCTTTCAAAATATAATTTGGAGGTAATACTATGTATGATTGGTCTGGAAATGTTCCTGCTAACCTTGAGCAAGGTCAACCGACAGGACTTGTACTTCAAAAAGGCGATGTTATCTCTGTTATTGCTTCGGGATGGGTAAAATATGCCTCTGACAATCGACCAAATCCGTGGGCTGCACCTCAAGGGCTCGTAGGTATATCGCCTGAAGCGCGATATAGTCTAATTGCAAAAATTGGAGATAAATCCTACGAAATTAGTAATGGTGTGCTTCACAAAACAGTCCCTACCAATGGTGAGTTAATACTCTTATTTTTCGATTTCCCTGGTGATTTTGGTGATAATTCCGGTGACTTTTATGTTAACGTTAAAATTGAGTCACGTTATTCTCTTCTCGATGAAATAAAATAAATAATCGCAAAGATAACCCGCAATTTTTTTGCGGGTTAATCATTTCCTTACTCCACCGGTTCAGCCTGATCACTATCAGTGGCAGCCTCGGCCACCTTCTGCTTCACATTCCACACCGAATTCGCCGGCATCTGGACACGGACATCCAAACGACAGCCTTCGGGAATATCACACGGCTCACCGTCCTGATAGTACACCTTTTCCCCGTTAACAATTTCTTTTATCCGCTTGTTCTGAAAGCGTGCCGGTAAATGGGCATGCTGACGGTGAAACGTCTCAATCGTGATACTGCCGTCCTTGTTCACCTTGTCATCAATATAAATAAGTTCCAGTCCGTTGTTGTTCTTCGGCGAGGTAATACCGCCATGCACACCCCATGCACCATCCGCGTTATAGCCTAGTACGCCCACGATCTGATAATGGCCGAGACTGAGTTTAGAGACGGTTGCCCCCTCGGATTCATCGTTGGTGGTAAATTTACCTGCCGGATGAATTTGAATGATAGGAGACGATTTTCTGTAAAAACCATTGGTATCTGCCTTTGCGGTGATACCCTCAATCAAAATATCACTCCACGGGGTCCATTTGTTGCCTTCATAAACATTTCTGATTCTCATCCGTGAAGCATTGTATTGGACATGAAGCTGAAAACCATACTCATCACCCGCGTTCCTAATGTCTATACCTGCCCCATACATTCCCGATGAGTTGAGTGCACCTGCATATCCATAGAAGGTGCGGTTTGGTTGAATGAGGTTAAAGTCTTGAATCCCTCCACCGGATGAACCTACCTGATATTGTCCACATGAAAACTTGCTATCCAAAATACTATTCAATCCCAAATTTCCAATAAAGGCCGATTTATTCGGAATATCTGCTCCGTTCCTGGCTTTTTCGAGACGATTATTAACATCTCCCTGGCTCGCTTTTGCTACCAGTTCTTGCCCAATATGAACAATCGCTTCATTCATCGCCTTTATCGATTGCAGTGACACCGTCTGTCCATTCGGCAGTGTCACATTCACCACACTATTTTGCGTCATCCACTTATCCATATTCTGCAAGAACTGGATGATATTGCTGTTAATAGCGCACATATGCCGGACACCATCGGAGATGGAATTGGGCACCGTCGTCTGGATCTGGTAAGTGGCGTTATTCAGCGTGGTTTTAGCGTTATCTGCCAGTACCAGCTCGGTATCGGAATTCACTGCCTGTATCATATGCAGCAAATTACTGCTGCCGGACTGGATAATGATCACCTGCCCCGGTGCAATGCCGTTCAGGTTATCTTTAAATTTTGTGCCCGTGCCACGGACAATCGCCGAGCCGGACACCGTGGAAAGTGTGCCTTGTGTGTAAATCATGAGAAATTCCTGAAAAAAGAAAATTAGAAATAGTCGTCGAAGTTAATCGCGTAGATGTCGTAATTGATGGGTTTATAGCTGAAGCTGTTCGCCTGAACATATTCAAAATCCATTTTTCCGGCTTCATTCACCGAAATAGTGCGGCCTGAGAAGCTGAAACCGGAATCGGCAAAGCGCCAGCGATTTCCCCCAATATTCCTGACCAGCTTTGCCAACCGGTTAAGATGTATCATCGGGCGGGCAATATTTTGAGCTGAACCGCTCCCGTTCCGAACGGGGATCATTTCGCCTAAGAAAAACGGCGAATAATAAGATGAGTAAGTCATCTCCCCGGAGGCGTTATATACTGCTACGCCCACATCGGGTTTCCTGAGGGAGAACCCGCTGGAGAAAATCACAACAGAGACCTCGCAGGGCACGTCATTGTTCATTATGACTTTATCGTGATTCATACCAACAGCGGCCCCTGATGTCTCCGTCCGGGCAAACACCAGACACTGTTCTCGGTTCGGGATAGCATCCGGCACCCGCCATTGTCCAAAGCGACCCAGATTAACTTTGCCACGGTAAACGCAGTAACCCATCCGGTTCTGATTGGACAGGGTAGCAATCCCATTCATGCCCGCCAGTTGAATGCCAAAGGATTCTCGATGCTTGGGATAGCCACACACCTGAATAGAGAAATTCTGGTCGTGTTCAAAAAAGGGATCAAACCAGCCGGTGACATTGCCATACCAGTCGGGTTTACCATTGGGACTGTCACTGTATTCAAAACGCAGATACTCCCCTTCCATGCGGATGTTATGGATTCGGATATCGACAATGGCAGAGACGTTGCCATCCTGCCCCACCATGACCGTTTTGGTCGGTATCAGGACAATATTAAAATCTTTGGCTTCCGGGATGTGGCGGGATTGTTGCCAGCCCTGCTTACGGTAATCACCGTGCAAATCGACCGCTATTGTGCGTATCAGACTCAAGGTCTGCGCGCGTTCTGAATCCAGTCGATAAGGTTTGCCGCCATCGCCGGGGTGAACCAATAACCCGATGTCACTCATTAAATTTCTCCTACCTTGACCCTTAACACGCCATTGCCATCAAACACCGCCAGTCCGGTATTATCGAGAGCAATCCTTACTCCGCCTGATGTGCCTTTCATCTCAAACGCCCCGTTCTTCGGCAGATTCCAGCCACTGTGCGGCCAGTTATCTGAGCGCAGCCCGTCAGCAATTTTTGCCATCGTAATGGATGCATCGTTGATTTTGGCCCCGTCAATGACTGCCGTGCCCAGAAAGGCTTCCTTGATAAACACCTGCCCGTCTTTCACCATAAAAACCGATTCCAGCTTGCCATTAGTGGGATTGACCACCGTAAACTGGTTGGCGCTGACGCCGAAGTGGGTTTCCACCGTGCCGTTTTTCACCTCAGCACCGATGACCATACCGGATTTATAAAACTGACCGTTAAACCAGACGCCCGCCCCGATATCCTTGATGGCATAGCCATTGCCGTCGATATCAAACACCGCCGTCGCTTTCTCGCGGATAATGGCAGACTGATTATTAAATTGTGCCTGAGTACGCTGTTCACTGTCCGCCAACGCTTTGTCCATTTTGGCAATCGCTTTCTGGCTGTTCTGAATACTGGTCTTGACCTCGGTTTTCACGTCATTCTTGACGTCCACAATATCTGCTTTAACCTCTTTAAAGGATTCAGCCGTCGCCGTTTTTTCATCCGCGAAGGCGCGATCTACTCGTGAGATTTCGGCTCGAATTTGTCGCTGCTCACCCGCGGCTCCGCTGGCTTGTGCCGCCAGTTGCAGGGCAGATTCCGCCTGTGACAACTCCTGCGTGGTGACGGTTTGGTTTAATCGGGCTATCTGAGCCTGCTGGGCGTCATACTGGCTTTTTTGTAACGCGAGGATTTCAGAGGAGGCTTTTTCAAGATCAGCAATGAGGGTATTTTGACCATCAACCTTACTGCTAATGGAAGCGAGCTTACCGCCCTGTTTATTGATACCATCCTGTAACGTATCATCCCCTTGCTGAATCTCAGCCCTTAACTGACTGCTCGTTTCCACTAAAGATTTATCGGTTTCGGATTGGGCCTTTTTGACTTCAACTATCGCCGCCTCGTTATCATTAAACCGCGCTGATATCTGTAATCCCAGCTCAGTCCGGGCTGCCGACTCTGCGGCGATGGCTTTCTCGGTTCTGACAATTTTAGCCTCGGATGCCAGCTGCCTTTCGTTAAATCCATTGAACTCTGCGGAGGTTTGCACGACAGACTCAGCCAGTGATGCCTCAACCGTCGTCAGGGTGCTTTCGACCCGTCCAAGACTCGCTTTCTGTTCTTCGTACTGACTGTGTTGTTTTTCCTGCAATTCTGTCGATGTTTTCTCAAGATCCGCGATCGCCGTTTGCTGCGCAGTGAATGCACTGCTGATTGAGGCTAACTCACCGGCCTGCTTGTCGATTTCACCTTGTAGCCCTTTATCACCCGACTGAATCTCAGCCCGCAGTTGCGAGGTGGATTCCGTAACAGCCTTGTCAGTCTCAGATTGCGCGTGCTTAATCTCAACAATGGCAGCCTCTGACGCTTCGAACTTAGCCGCGATCTGAATCCCCATCTCAGCGCGCGTTGCCGACTCTGTGGCAATAGCCTTCTCGTTCTTAATGACCTTAGCTTCTGAGGTCAGCTGGCGTTCATTGAACTCATTGAATTCAGCCGATGTTTGCAGTATTGATTCCGCCAGCGCCTTCTCGGTATTAGTGACGGAGGTCTCAATCCGGCTGAGGTCACTTTTTTGTGATGCAAACTGGGATGCTGTTGTCTGCTCGAATTTCGCCTGCGTCTCAGAGAGATTGGCTATCGCTTCCGAGTGATGGGTGACACGCCCTGCAACGTCCTGTACCCCTTCCTCAGTCTCCTTAAGGGAAGACTTAACCTGATTCAGTGCTTGAGAGAAAGCCGCTTCTTGTGTCGCTTGCGCTTCTTTAACCGCCAGCGCTGCCGCAGTATTCTCCGCAACCTCAGCACTGATTTGTTCCTGAAATTTGGCGTGAGTTTCTCTGTCGTTAGCCTGAACCTGTTCAAGTCGATAAATTTCAGCTTTGCGATCAGCGGATTCCTCTACAACTCGTTGACTGACCTCTGTGGTGAACCGAGTATTTTCTAACGTCCCCTCAGCAACATACACCAGCTGATCCTCAAGATTGACCGTTTTGTTGCTCAGTTGGTGAGTGGTGGATTCCAGTTCAATCGTCTTATCACCCAGCGCCTGTGTGACCTTCTCTATCTCCCCAACCTTGTCTGCATTGTGTCTGATGTCTTCTGCCAGACGTTTCCCGCTTTCAGAAGACAAAAATTGCTGACCGGTAATGTCTAATATCTCTTTGGCCCGATCATCCGGCTTGCCCTGCGCTTCGACAAAGTGCGATTTACCGAATTCATTCACACTGCGGACGTAGAACCAGTAGGCGGTTCCAGCTTTCAGTCTCCCTTTTGTCCAGAACTTGGCAATCCCCAGAAAATCGGCTTTGGTTTCAATCTCGTTGATATCAGGGATTGACCTGTCTGAGAACCAGAACTCAAATTGGGTATCCAGCGTCTTGGGGGCACTGATATAGGGGATGGCTTTCAGCTCAAAAAAGCCCGGCTCAATCGTGATAACGGAAGGGGCAGCCGGCGCACCAATCACCATCGGCACTTTGGCTTCATCACCCAACATACCGTTGTCGTCACGGGCACGGACACCGACCGTATATACCCCTGCTTCCAGACCACTGAAGCAATATTCCAGCTCTTTGGTATTGCCGTGCGAAACCACTTTATTGTCACGATAGACCATGACATCAAAGGTGATCGTGCGGTTGAACGTCATCGTCGCCCACATCGCACGGGCCTGCACCTGCGTACTGTCCTGAATATAAGCCATGCTCAGGCGTTCAATATTGGGAATCCGGATCACGTTCTGCGTGGCAGGCGTCCCCTGAAAATCAACCCCGTTCTCAACAACCGCTTCTTTCTGGGGTTCATGCTGAATACAGGTAAAATTGTAATGGCCTGTTTTGGTGTCTTCGGCAATGCTCATAACCCGGAACAAGCGGGTGACCAGTGATCGCTTGGCGATGGAGAACACGCCCCATTGCCGCAATCCCGCAGGTACGTCTTTCAGGGTGACCACATCGCCACTGACAGATTCAATCTCCACCCGGACAAACTGCCCTTCATTGCCCATATAGGAGAAATAAGCGGATTCATCAGAGGCAAACTCGGCGGGCGCATCAAGACGCACTTCCTTACCGGAGAAATTCAACACACGCCCACCGATACGCGCAGCGGCGAAGGTGTTATCGGCAATTTCCACAATGTCACCCGGTATGCAATTAATCCCCTCACGACCGGTACTGAACGTCACGGAATCTGTTTCGAGCTTTTCGGTTTCGATGATCCATCTGCCGACCCGGTGCGCCTGCCCCCGGCTGGTACACCCAAAAGCGGTTACCTTTTGAACATTCAGGCCCAGACGGTCAACCAGCGCATCATCCTGAATCAGCTCCCGTTCTTCTTTCCAGCCGTTATCCGGGTTCACCCAGGTGACTTCAATAATCGTATGCCGGGCTTTCTTTGCCGCTGCACTGTAGTTAAATTTGCCCTCGACCACGTTGGCATTCGTGAATGTCCAGACCGGATCGGTGGGTCTGTCCTGAAAACAGGTCAGTTGCAGTCCGCTCCAGACCTGCATGCCCCGAAAGACCGAAGCCAGATCATCCAGCACATCCCGTGCCTTACGCTGGTTTGCAATATAGGCATTACAGGTAAATCGGGGTTCCATCCCCCCAAAGCCATCCGGCACAAGCTGATCACAATATTGCGCGATGGCATACAGGGCGAATTTGTCACAGCCAAACGATCCCATCAGCTTCCCGATGCCATAACGGGTATTGGTCACCAAATCGTAGAATATCCATGCCGGGTTATTGGTGTAAGCAGGCTTAAAGCGCCCTGTCCAGACGCCTTTATACTCCCGCGTCTCAGGGAAGTAATTATCCGGTACCTGCACAATCATGCCCTTGATGTGATAGGTCCGCTTAGGCGTATCAGCAAACAGTGAGCGGTCAATGCGCATTCCCACCACCGCACTATTGGGATAGCTCATCAGGGTATCGGTAATTTCGGTATAACTGGCCCAGACCGTGCCATTACGCAGCCGGTCGCTTTTACTGTCCTCCGTTAAGCGGGACACCCGGATCTGAAACGGCTTTTTCTTCGGCGCATCAATAGTGTGGGATTCCAGATATTGCCCACTGATTTTTGCCGGGCCGATATGCACAAACTTGGCGTTATACCAGCCAGAACCGTCATTCACATCGATAGACAGTTGCACCGAACTGTTTTCCTGATTGCCCTTATCATCGGTCTTAACAAGCTGGCTGACGCCCACGGTAAACCTGATCCTGTCCACATCGCGGTTCGATACCGATCGGAGTATCGGCATGTCTTTCTTGACTTCAACACTGACCGGAATTTCACTTTCGACAAACGGATACTCGCTTAACGGCTCCTGCGATTGCGTCCCCGCCCGCCACTGGACAGTGACGCCGTGGATATTGGGATTACCGCTCTTATCAACAACAGGCGTGCCGTTAATCCTGAACCCCTGCAGGCCACCGACCGGCCCTTCAATCTGTCCCTCACTAATCAGATCAACAATGTTCAGAAACTGCTTATTCTTCAGATTATCATCCAGCAGTTTCGGGGTACTGCCCTTGCCGCCACCTTTAGCCATTATTCTGTCTCCAGACCCTGAGAAATCACGTTCGACCCCACCACCAGCTCACCGTAAGCAATGGGCACCGGATAACCCTGCCCGATACGGTTTTCCAGTGAACTGAAATAGCGGTTGCCCTCGGTTTTGCTGGAACCCATCGACGGACTCTCCGGCATTTTGGTCAGCATGGTCGCCATCCCAGCCGCCAGCAGGGCCACCCCCGCCATCGCCAGCCCCGCTGTGTATGCACTCCACATGGCAATCGACGCTCCGCCCGTCCAGAATGCCGCAGCAATCGCCACCACGCCCAACACCGCCATGCCTATCCCCGCGCTATTTCCGCCTGCCCCCCTGACCACCGGCACAATCGTCACGGTATCGCCGTCATTCAGCGGGTGATTCATACCTGCCGAAATGGATTGTTCTGTCATATCCCGCCCGGCAATGCGAATGCGGAACTGTCCGTCAGCCAGCGCCTGCTGAAACCCTGTTAACTGATAACACAGGCACCTGACCGCTTCTGCTGCATCACGCACCTCTAACTCATAACGACGGCCAAATCTTCTGAGATGGCCTCCAAGCTGTAACCTGACCATTGTGGATGTCTCCAGACTGAATGTGTGTATTTGAGCCAGTAACCGCCGTAAACATCGCGCTTGCTGATGCGATCTGGCCTGTGATGCAGGATTTGCTGATTGCCGAGGTAAATCGCCCCGTGACAGGGCGTCTGACTCCCCAGACAAATGAGAATGATGTCGCCGGGCTGGATCTCATCCACCTGCTCAAAGCCCTGACTTAAGCTGTTATCGAGATAAAGGTTCTGCCCCGCGTTCCACCACGCATCGTCACGGGGAATATCGTCTAATTCAATGCCTGCCAGATGATAGGCATCGCGGATCAACGAATAGCAATCCTGTATTCCGTGGACAAATGCCCGGCCTAATAAACGCGGCACCGGGCGAAATTGGTGCACCCGATCACCACAAGCCAGCCACCACGGCAGGCCCATCTTGAGTTGCTGCGTGCGGTCGACGGTACTTAATCGGGGCTTGCCATTGGGGTGACTGTGCACAATGGCCTCGATATCGGCAAAGCACTCTGCCGTTATCCAGTCATCCGGGTTAATCTCGAAATAGTGCTCAGGATCCGATGAAATATTACGGCACGGGAAATAGCGGCCACCGGCAATCAGGCCGCACGATTCCCTCACCCCTTCCGCTTTCGCGTGGGCGATAATGTGGTGTTCAATCATGATTAACCTAACTTGTTAGCGCCTAAAAAGCCGCCAAAGGGCATAGACAAAGGACGGGGATAACGCAGAGTGCAACCGCTGTATTTCTTTGAGCACCGGTCTTTCAATGGGTGAGTGGTGGGCTGGTCTTTTTCATCCGCCACCGGTGGGCCATCATAGCCACAATCGGCTGAACGGTACTGCCAGCAACAGATGTCGGCCTGAATCACCCGCGCCGGAATCAGCACCCCGTCGGTTTCACTGGGTAAGGCCAGGATATAGGTCACGAAATCCGCGTTCGCATCCTGCTTCTGCTCTATCAGGTATTTACTCACCGCCTCACGGGTCGGATCGGCCTGTGGGTTGCCATTCGGAAAGTTGACCGCATCCAGATACAACTCCGGCACCTGACGGCGGGTGACGACCGCGCCCAGCGCATCATTGAAATCCTGATTGATGGCAGTCAGCAAGCCATTGATATTGGCAAACACCATTTTCGGACGGGAACTGGGGCCTTTTCCACTCATCTCAAACCCGGTCACCTCCACCGGATACGGCTCATAGCGCAGCCCCTGCCAAATCACCGGCTGTAACTTGCCGTTCATACCATCATGGAAACGGTAGATATCGCCACCAAACATCGTTAAATCGATTTCATACAGATTCAGGATCGCGTTCTGGCCCAGTTCAGTGACGGCAACCCGCATTGCTTTCGGAATATCCCTCATACCACGATCTCCTCAAACACACAACTGACTGACCAGCGCACCCGATGGCGGTTGACCGTCCACGAACGACACACAAACGTGCGTAACTGATTATCGTCACTGGTTAGCCAGACAAACGATTCCACCGCACCCCGTGCGCGTAAGAACGCATCAATCGCCCGCCCTGTATCAGCACTCCCGGCAAAATTAAGCTGGTAGCGTTTTAACTGGTTATTGATGCCATCTTTGATGCGCTGCTCGTAGCCATCGCCAAACTTAATTACTTTGACCCGCGGTTCATGGCTGACCTCATAGTTATCCTGCGGTCGCCAGATAAATTCTGGTTTTGTCATATTTCACCCATAAAAAAACCCGCCGAAGCGGGTTTGTGCAATTACGTATCCCATAGAAAGGGATTGCGGTTAATCCAGTGTTAACTGTGTTGGCCTGCATTCATAAAGTGCCGCCAGTTTTTCCAAGGTAACCTGACGGGGGCGTTCTGCTTTTTCAAACTGGGAAACAGCAGCTTGCTTTACACCCAATTTTTCAGCCACTTCGGTTTGTGATAAACCACGATAGATACGCCATGCCGCATGGAGGGTAATTTCTTCATCCACCATGATACTGACGACTTCATGAGGGATAGTTTCATCATCATGAGTGCCTTTGGTGTAAGGGATTTCCGCCATATTATCTCCAGTATTGTGTTAACCCTGATATTAAACAACAGGTTATTGATATTATGCTACTGATTCAGCATACCACCCGGCCTACTCTCATCGGTCAGTACATCATAGATAGTCTTCCTGACCATGCCCGACATCATCCGTGCATCTTGCTCAGAGAAGTTGCCCTGTGTCTGAACATTAAAAGAGATATTAATACTGCCCACAGAAGTACCACCGCCGCCCTTGCCCATCTCTCGGTTGCTGACGACCTTACCCCTGTCGCCCGGTATCATGTACTGGTGACCGTTATTGGCTTTGAATATCTCCGGCTTATTGTTTTCCCCAATCCGGTATGCCCCGTTCGGACTGACTGGCCCACCATTCTTACGCGCCCCCAGTAAAGCAATCATAGCAGGCACTGCGGCTGTCATGGCTGCCATTCCGACAGTCGCGGCTGTACCCATTGTGGCAACACTTTGCGCCGCAGCCGCTGGAGCCATTGCTGTGGTGATCGTCGCACCTGTTGCCACCGCTTCCACCTTAGCGGCAGTATTGGCGGCCTTACCGATGACCATGTTCTTGATTTGTTGCATTCCCATCTGAACCAGTGCAGAGACCGCTTCGTTGGCGATAGTTAAGGCCAGATTGCGCATGGCTTCATCGGCGGTCTGAGTACCGGTTAACAGCCCGGTGATGGCATTGGCGGAACGTTGCCCTAATGCATCCAGAGAATTAGCCAAGAACTGATTTGCCTCACTCTGATTACGCCATATCTCCCATGACGCATTCAGGCGATCTTGTTCGTATTTGGTATTGGCCGCATTCATCAGCTCAATACCACGTTGCGTCAATTCACCCTTTTCCGTTTCGAATTGGCGGATCATTTCCAATTGTTTGGCATGACGGTTTGCGAGTTCCTGAACGGGATCAACTTGTGCAGTGAGTTCTTGTTGAGGGGTAACAATTTTGTTTGCTTTAGCTTCGGCAATCGCTTTTGCGTAAGTAGTAGCAATTTCCAACCGGCGCCGCTCGTATTGTTCTTCGGTGACTAAATCACTCTTAAGCTGACGTTCCAACTGCTCGCTATCCAGTTTTCGGATTTGTTCTGCTTTGGCAAAAGCATCTTTTTCAAGCGCGGCTTTCTTATCCTTATGCTGTTGGTCTATTTTATATAACGCTGTTGCCGCCTCTTTTGCCTGAGCAATTTGCTTTGAGGTGGCTTTTTCACCCAGCGCCTTAACAGCATCATACTGAGCCATCTGAACGCTTCCCTCTTTATATCCGGTATTGAGACGTTCTAAAGCTTCCTTTTGGCGTTTTAGTGCTTCTGTAGCTTCATCTGTTGATTTAGCAGATTTTTTGTTAGCTTCTTTCCCTGCGGCTTCATTTTCCCATATTTGTGTATATACCTCTTTCAACCGAGTAATTGCTCGCTCATCTGTTATTCCAGCATCCTCGGCGGCATATTTTCCTTGCTGTTCAGCTCTCGCTTTTCCTTCCAGTTTACTGAGGGCTAATCGTCTTTCAGCTTGTTTTATTAATTTTTCGCCTTCTTCGCCACCCCAATCTAACTTAATTTTCAGGTACTCTGCATTAAATTCCTTTTGCTCCTGAATTGCATTTTTTAATGAAAGTCCATAACTACGCCATGCTTGCTCTGCGCTGGGTAATACACTTCTGGTGTGCGCGGTAAGTAGTTCAGCACCTTCAAGCAAGGTTCCATTCGCTTTAGCATCTAAAATTCCTGCAGCACGTTTAGCATTGTTGTAGTTATTGTATGCCTTTTCCGTATCACCAATAGCTATATTCAGTTTATCTTGAGCTTGAGAAAGAAGCCTCGAGGCTTCCGATTGCTCTTGTGAGCCATCTTTCGCTTCTTTCAGTTGCTTTGTGTATTTGTTTACTTCTGATTTAGCTTTTGAATATGCAATGTTCGCATCTAAAAGGTTATTACTAAGTTCAGGAAGTGCTTGCCTGAGTTTTGATGCCTCGGCCATTAACTGTACCCGATTCATCTCCCTCATTTTTACAAGAAGGTTATCCACTCCTTCTGCAAGATTTTTTGCTTCTTCGCTCGCTTCTTTTGCTTTTGAATGGAAAAAATAGAGAGCACTGGCAGCCAACATAGCCGCTCCCGCTGGCCCTCCTACCAATGCAAGCGAGCCTTTAAGACCAGTCAATGCAACATTGGCAGCTCTATTTGCAACCACTGATCGTTCTGTAGCTGCTATTTCTACGTTTTTAGCTTGAGCATATGTTGTTGATGTAGCTATTGCAGCAGATTTTTTAGCATTAAGGTTATCCAATGCAAATGCCTCAGCCGCCGTTCCTTTTGCTACGTTATACTCAGCCTGGGCAAGGTTTAATGCAGATACCGCTGCATCTCTATCTGCCCAAGCCTTTCTCGTCGCTGCTTGAGCTGCATATAATGTATTTTGAGCTGAAATCTGGGTCGCTCTCGCCTCACCAATAGATGCTGCTGCACTCTCTAATTTGTTTTTCGTTGCTAATGTCAATGCCCCAACAAACCGAGATCCCATCACAGCGGCTGCCACCAAAACCACATTGGATACGGTTTCCATGTTATTACTGAGAGAAATAATGGCATCGTTAAATGCATTAATTCCAGACTTGATGGTTGCCGACTCACCAAAGAACTTGGTCAGATTATTACTGGCAACCTGCATTGCCTGCCCCATTGTCATAGTAGTTTTTGTAAATTCTTTAGCAATCGCATTCCCTTGAGATAATAACCCCTTAACTACTACGTCAGTGGTCAATTTTCCTTCTGCGGCCATTTTACGTAGCTGTCCAATATTCACGCCCAGCGAATCTGCCAAAGCTACCATTATACGACTGCCTTGCTCTGCTACAGAGTTAAATTCTTCACCACGCAGAACACCCGAAGCTATACCTTGTGATAGCTGAATAATCGCGTTTTCAGCTTCTGTCGCAGTTGCACCAGATACAATAAATCCTTGGTTGATAATTTCCGTTAGTCTTGCTAAATCCTTTGCGGATGTGTTGTATTCCCGCGTTCCTCGCTCCAAACGACCGTATAAAGTGGCGGTTGCATCTAAGCTGGTGCGAGTATCTTGTGAGATCTGAAACACTCGATTAGTCACATCGATCAACTGCTCATTAGCGCGAACAGAGTTAACCAATTTATTGCTGACTACCGTCCATGCTTCAGCATAAGCAGCTACTTGTTGAACTGATAATGCAGAAGTAAGAGCAGTGGCAACTTTAGATACTGAGGATAATGCCTTTTCCGCTCCCTGAACTGCTCTACCTGTCTGATTAAAGCTCTGCTCCATTCGATTAAGGCGCTCGTCAACTTGACGCTGCGCTGTCAGCAATTGCGCTACATCCATTTGCACCTGATAAACAAGATTACCTACACGATGCTCTGCCATTTACTAGCTCCTTAAAAAAGAAAACCCCGCACTTGGCGAGGTTGTAGTTAGTCAGTAAGAAAAATAAATTATTTTTCAGGTTTGTAATTAATCATCATCGTTAAATCAGATGAAAATGGCATCTTATGAATAGACATATCAATCTTGATTCCATCTTTTTTGTATTCAGCCCGATAACCATCACAATTATCTTCGTTATCACAAGTGATACTCACATCACTCTGCTCGACTGGTTTACCATATTCACGAGATAAATCAGAAATAGCTTTATTAAATTTAATATTAAATGAAGAAAAATCATTGTCGCCGTAGCCATTTCGGCTACTCATATAAGCACTTATTTCGACCAACTGATCATTAATAAAACTAGCGGAATATATATCAATCCACTCAACAGCTTCAGGGGCATTCCTGAATGTGCATTCAGTGATTTTCTGTTCTTGAATATCTTGTTTTTCCGTACATTTAAATTCTTTTAATTTTAACTCGACCAATGAATTAATATTCTGCCCCCATTCTAATCCAAAAGGAGCATCTGGTCGTTTATTACACCCCATCAGCGACAAAACAGCGAACAATATAAAAATTAATCTCATAAAAAGGACTTCCACATCATTAAATTTTGTTCATGATACCAAGTGATTAGAGCAAAAGAACGCAAAATGATATGAGCAAGCAGGGAATCGGGCGGAGCACATCCAAATTTAATTTGATAACGTAACCTAATGAATTAACAAGACGTTATCCAAGCACAAAAATAAAGATATTGCCTTCTACTCCTCTGAAATAATCAAAGATTTAACTCAATCAAAAACGGCTAGGTAGTAGAAACAGAAAACCCGCCGAAGCGGGTTAGTGTACTTAATCTGTATATTTGGCTCTATCACGAGTTTCCTTGATGCCCATACCGAATACATCACGGCTATTCCCACACATCCAGCAGGAGCATAAGCAAGGCGTTACATAGCAAATACCTGCCGATACCTTACCTGAATCTCCGGCAGCATTATGATATTGCTGACGCTTTGCTTTTAAGCGATACATATGATGTCGTCTGACAGAACGATTTCTTACTTCCATAAATGAACCCTCGTAATTGTTGCGCGACCGCATGGTTATGCAGCCGCTTAATCGGGAGTTCTGAATGAGTTGTTTTTTTCATAATAGGTTGCTTGATGGCTAATGCTGTTTATTTTCACTACTTCAACAGCCGCTTCACGCGAGGGAACCTGTTTACCTTCAATGATTTCATTCATCTGGATCATGCTTTCAGTGAGTCTGGAAAATAAATTTTTATCCATTGTTGCACCTACTTTAAGCACGAAAAAACCGTTCAGTGACGGGTTAATTATTCGGTAGTACTATTTTCGATATGATGGCTAATCGATGCGGGTGATGCTCTTCACTTCCCCATAACCAAGATTGGTAGTCACCAACTTCATCTTGATTAACTATTTGCCTGACTTCACCACTCATCACATCATAACCGTAGACATATAGCTTGTATTCCAGCGCTTCATACATCCTACCTTGCCAGAATGACATTCCTTCATGCGTCTGATTAACATCAGAAATTATCACGTCATAACTTTTAATCAGGTAATGGAAAAATACTTTTGAAGCGAAACCGTTAAGCGCTCCATTATGCTTAGGTTTCTTTGTGCGCCAAAGTAGTACTTGAGATACAGGCCTGCACTTCAACTCTACATCATCAGTTATTATGACTTTGTTGTAATAAACGACTTCATGTGTAACGTCACACAATAAAGCTAACTCAAAATGAGGCTTATTTATATTCAATCGCTTATCGACCCTAATAAGCCGATAGCCTGGAGGTAGAATTAATTCATCGACGTCTTTTACGATCTCATGAGCCAGTGGAGCAAGAGCATCATACAGATCACTATTGCGCTTAGACTCATTCAGGTGACTGAAGTCAGCAGCAATTTTATCTATATTTTTAAGATGCAATGGCATTTAGCCTCCCAACCCAAAGATTCAAACTCAGCCCATAGATAAATATAACTGAGGTAATATTAGACTCTTTGAACCGAGGGTTCAACAACCTAGGCTGTGTTTTATTTGTTCCATTTATGGTTAAAATGTATCAATATGATGCCGTATATATGGAGCGAACAATGAATATTAAGCCCATCAAAACAGTTCCATAAACAAAAACCCGCACTAGGCGGGCTGGGAAGGTTATGTAACATCAGGCGGCTTCTTTACCTCTTGAACCTGTCTTCACGATCCTATCTGTGACTTCCTGTTCAATTTTGATCTCAAAATCGGTAAATAAAGCTATTGGCTTTACATTCTTTCCACTTTTTTCCAGTCGAACAAAGCCGTGCCTGTTTAACGTTTTTAGCGTAGCCGATAAGTTACTAAGCTTTCTACCTGAAAGATCGGCCAGTTCAGTCATTGTTTCCGGTTTTTGTTCGTCCATCATTCGAAGTAACGCGATATTATTTTCACTCAGCACTTGCGCCAGAGCGATCATAGAGGTGAACCAGATTTTAGGCTCTCCAGATTTAGGCTTATATTCGCCTTTAGCTATTGCTAATACACGCTTACGAATCAGTTCTTCATTCATTACGCCGATGAGTGCTTTCATTTTGCTACCCCCCTGGATTCTCTCTCAGCAATAACCTCATCAATCTTTGAGAAAAAGTCCTCAATTAACTGATAAGGTGATGCAAACTCGTATGGAACCCCTTTATCATGCGGATTTCTATGCATGTGATCGTAAACTATGCGGCCTTTGTACTTTCCTTTCTTTGGTGCAGAAATAGCATGTGCATTATCCATACCAAACACTCTGGTGTTATGCCTGTCATGCAATGTAAGGCTGTATCTAATCCCATGAGGGATTGCCTTAGACTTATTCACCATCCATGCTTTTATTTCCCACCAGTAGCCATCATCCCTATTCACTCTCTGGCCATGAAGGTCTAATAAGACCTCTAACCCATGCTCATAGTCCACGATCAAAGCCTCACTATTATTATGAACTAATCATAAGTATAATTCTTGCTTTTTGCAAGCTGGGTGGCTAACACACTTCTTGGTATAAAATTAAGCCCTGTGTATTGGCAGTGGTATCATTTTTTCGATGCTATATCCATATTTCCTAGCAACTCCGCTCACAATGCCTTCTGGAGTATTCGCTCCTCCTATAAAAATGTTCGTTTTCTTGAGATGATGATCATAAACTTCCAGCTTAATGAGATACCTACAGCTAGGCGGCTGAGGCTTTACCTGTTCTTTCCTTTTTGCTTCATTCACAACCCAGTAAACCTGAAGTACATCATTGCACTCTTCCTGATACCAGATAACATTATCCCTGATAGCCACTTTCACTTTATTGGGGTTGATCATGGCTAACCAGCCAGCAAGTTCATCAAGTGCAAGGCAGCTCATTGTTCGCAGACCCTGCTTAGTCAGTATCGGGATTTTCTCTACACCGGCCTGAATACGTGTTTTCAGCTTTGTGCACTGCGAGGCCCAGCTCAGCCCCATTCCTTCAACAATCGGCTTCATGGGGACATATGGCTCACCGTTGTAATTCACGATAAAGAGATCTGCGCCATAAAATGGAACGTTGATGATTGGACTGCTTTCCTTAACTGTTACAATGCTCACGTCTGGGTTCCTAATTAATACTGGACAATTCAGAGGCCCCTGACTACGGCTATAGTTAGGGGCTTCGTCATTTCGATAGGACACTATTAATTGCGTGATTGTCACATTTTGTAAAGAAAGTTCACTTTAAATTGGGATACACCTCGAATAATCAACTATTTGTACACAAATAGTAGGTATTTACCGATTATTATCACTAAAAACCGTTAATAAGTTAGCGAATTCTATCAAAAACCCGTCATTCGCCTTTCAATAATAATTATTTTTCAAGGCGTTATAGGTTATAGCTCTTTTTGATTATTTCATACTCACCAGTCTGCGTTTACCACTGAGCAGATCACGGGTACGTTTATCATCCGCCGCAATCACGGCATCGTATTCTTCACGGGTAAAGCCTTTTTCTTCCGGGAACTTGGCTTTCAGCATCATCTGGAACTCCGTCATGGTTAACCGTTCCGCTTCCTCACGCGACATACCAAAATGCGTCCGCGCTGCATTGATATATTCCATCGCGTTAAATTGGTCAGAATAGGCCTCCGTGCCTTCATGGCGCTGGAGTTTTCGCAGCTTCACTTTGCCTATTACACCGTGGGTGATCAGCTCTTTGGCAATCGGGATGATGTCCTTAACCGGCATACTGCCCGGACGATACACCATACCTTTTTGTCCGGGTCGCCACTCACCGATGAGCGCATCAATCTCTTCTTCACAGCACGCCTGTATCACGGACATCGCTGTGGACAACACCGGGCGACCAAATACCGGTTTTCCCATCAGTGTGATTAACCAGTCAGGGAGTGTGCCGTAAGCCAGCATTGCCCGTTGAATGAGTGCCTGTGCCTTTGCGCCGTTCAGCACCGTATAGGCTTCCACGATTTGTCGGGGTGTACCCAGACGGGTCATGGCAGCGAATGAGGGACTGAGTGAAAAATCTTTTTTCTCTGTGGAGATCACCATCTCCCCGATTTCAAGCATGGGTGTCATAAAGCCTCCTGAATATGATCAAGGGCACTGCATCAGTACCCTTTGTAATATCAAGGAACGACGGTTATCCCGCTTTGGGGAGTTTTACCGGCACTTCTTCAATCAGCCAGTCCACCGAGTCAGCATCACTGACCTTTAACTCACCGGAATAGGTGGCAATCTCATTCGCACCGAACTGAGATGACCAGGAGGTGAACACCATATAGCCCTGTAGCACGAAAGCATGATCGCCGGTGAAATCCATCTGCACCCAATAGGCGGGCTGGCGACCGGCCTGCACTTCTTGCGGGATCTCCTTCAACAGACGCAAGGGGCCAAAATCGTCTTTTTTATCCTGTTTACGGTACTCGCCGTCAAAGCTGATGGTTAAGTCCATACTGGTGACGACACTTTCGACCAGCCCTTTTGAATCATCGGCTTCAGAAGTCAGGGTATTGGGTGACAGATCGAAGGATTTGGTGGTCAGCGCCCCAAGTCGTAAAAAATCAGATTGTTTCGGTGCGGTGTCAGGGCACCCTTTAGCAATACGAATAATGGCATGACGACCAATCAGTTTATTGGTCTCTACCGGGCAATTAGCCATGTGAATAACCTCTTATAATAAAAAAAAGGCCGCGCAAGGCGACCTGATTAGGATATACAACGAAAGAGTAGTCGGATGACATACCGGTTCTCTTGGGTAGGAATAGGGGGGGTCAGGCCGCCGAGATTAAAGACGCCGTTCAGACAATCATCATCGGGATGAGTCGCGACATAATTCAGAATGTCCTGTGCACGCCGGATAACGGGCTGAGGATTATTCTGCCCACTCACCAGAATGACCTGCACATTATCATCCGCCCCTAAATCATCCAGCCGACCGGTTCCCCCGGCAGGCTGAAAGACCATATATGGGGCCTGACCGCCATCCCCTTTTTGTTCAATCCAGTTCAGCATCTGGATTTTAAAACCGTCAATCAACCCTGCTTTTGCCAGATACTGGCGGAATTGTTCAAAGATCATCAGAGTTTCAGCTCCTGTGCGACCGCGTTATCTATCTCTTTTCGCATCTCATCAAAGCCCAATTTAAGAAACGCCTTCTTCGCAGTGGCCCGGCGAAAATCCTGCTTCACAGCCGGATCATGGACATAGACGGCATAGTTTGCCGAATAACCCACACGCCCTGTGAGCCGTGTACCCTCAAAGCGCACATCACGAAACTGGGAGTTAATCAGCGTGGCAGTATCAATCGGGGTATACAGTGCGGCCTGTGTACTGCCGATATACAGTGCCTTATACACAGCCCGAACAACTTTGCGCCCCCGGATATCACCAATCAGGGCATTGAGCCGGGATTGGGCTTCACGGATCCCCGTGACTTTGACGCCCATATCAGACGCCTGTTACTAAGATATAATCATCGGCAAGGCGCTCGAAGGTGTCGGCATCAAACGTGACATATTTAATGGCACTGGCCCCGGCTGCAATCGGGTCTGGCTGGGAAGATTCCCCAATCAGGATATAATCCCCGATGGAGGCATCCGCAAACTCCGTCCAGAAGGTGTTTTTGGCAATCAGTTCAGTCCCAACACTGGATAGCTTGCTGGCGAGTCCGCCCTGATAATCACACATGATGATTTTCGGCACGTCATAACCGAGCGGGCTTCCGTACTCATCATTGCCCAACAGCTTCCAGAAGGTACAAGGGGCGGTATACGCCCAGTTAGCAATACTGCTCATCCTCACCCCACCACATCAAAGAAGCCAACCGATTGACTCTCCAGCGGCAAGCCAAACAAACAACCGGACGTATCCCACGTTCTCATCTGTTTAAGCAGATAATCCGTGCCGGATGAGTCATAAGCAAATGAGCGGGACGCGCCCGACGACGCACTTTGTGAGGCAATTTTTCTGGCCCCGGACAGCGAGGCCAGACGCACAGTGGCATAGATAAGCAGTAACTTTTGTAGTTGTTCAGCATAGCCCTGCGCCGCCATGCATTCGGCGGTTTCATTGACCTGATTCAACAGCAATTCAAGCACCGAATCAGGCAGAGTAAACCCCAGCTCGGCGCTCATCGGCTTGATATCATTCAGCGTTATCGTCACCATCGGGTTTATCCTTCTTCCCTTTACCTTTGGGTGGTTTTTCTGGGTCAGACTCAGGAGGATTGTGGGGTGTAGCCACTTCAAACACCCGGTCTTCAAGCAATTCGACCAACCCAATCTGCGCCCAACGCTGCGCCGTAGCCTGATCCACCTCGACCATATCACTCACCGCCAGATTCTGGAGACTGGCCCCCGAAAACAGATTACCCGCAATCACTTTCACCCGTGCCATAATTGCTCCTTACCCTTTCGCAAACAAGATGCCGTGTTTGTTGTTGATATCGGTCTTGACCATCAGACCAGCCGCACCCCATGTGCGCCACACATAGTCAGAGTTGTAGTGTGGACGCGGATCCGCGACCGTACCGAACGCCTGCCCCACGATAGGGGCAATCACCCCCGCGCCCAGCGGCACGACCATGATTTCATTGCCTTTCAGCTCAAAATCTTCTTTGATGGCTTTGATGCCGGTCAGCTTCTGTACTTCTTCCAGTACGGTACGGGTCGAATTCACATCAAAGTAAATTTTCTCCCAGTGAGACAGAATGTTACCGGAGACATACCACGTCTGTTCGGCGTACATGTTGTTTTTCAGGCGCAAAGTGTCACGCAGGGCAATGGCCCCTTCGCGGATAGATTTTGCCTCGGCTTGGGTAAAGTCGATATTCATGCCACCTGCACCCAGATCCACCATGCCAACGCGCTCATCGGCTTTCAGGCCCTTCCACGTCTTGCCGTCAAACTGAATGTAGTTGCCCTCTTCATCACGGAAGCCGTTAAAGACGTAATCCATGTACTGACGACGCACATTCTCAACCGAACCGCGTTGCGCATCGGCCAGTGAGGCCAGTGCTGAACCTTTGTTGAAAATCGGGTCACGCCACTGGAATTTGAAGCCAGAATCATGGATAGGCACCATCGTGCCATCAAAGGAATAGGTACGCGCATCCAGTGCTGCACCAATCTGACCGCTCATGGAGGTATGTGCCCAGCCCTTACCACCGGTACGGGCGTACTCATACACCGACTCTTCCAGACGCACCGAACGGGACAGCGGCATCAGGTCGTTCAGCAGGGTGAATTCGGTGTTCGGCTCAAACTCAGCCAGTACCGTCTGGTCATAGGTGCGGTACAGGCGGCGAATATCGTCGATAGCATTGACTGCATCCAGTGTTGGCGTGTTAGCCGCATCCCCTCGCCAGCGGGTACGGGCAACGAAATCAGCCACGGCCTGCGCCGAAGCATTACGGGCCGCTTCGAGTTCACGGAACTGCATTTGGTTGACGTCAAGGTTTCCGGTTTCGGTGGCCTTTTTAGTTGAAAATACCAGCATTCATTCTCTCCTTATTTAAAAACCACGCGGACCAGATCGCCTGCTTTTGCTGTAATGGTGTCTTCTTCGATATAGGCAAAGGCGGCAATGCCTTCACCTGCCGTTGTGATCTGGCCTTCTGCGACGGCCACGGCCTGCCCCTTTTTGTAGGTTCCGGCAGTTGCCCGGAGATTCAGGAACATGCCCGCCATCGGCTGCATACTCACGACCACTTCGCCTGCGTTAATGGGATCATCCACCGTCTGGCAGCGCAGATAGTCGATATTGGCGACATACAGCAAGGCAGCTTCTTTGCCGTCCGCTGAGGCATGGAATTTACCTTTTTCAAAATAACCAATGGTGCCAGGCAGCGTATCGACGGCTGCCGCCCCTTCTCTGTTCAGCATCGGGTTAGGGAATAAACCGCCCGCATGAATAACGCGTTTTCCATTTTTTGCCATGTTGATTACTCCGGCATTGAGGTGAAGGATTCAGTCGGGGTGTGGGTAAAGGCGGAGTTCAGTCCCATTGAGAACTGACACTGGGCATACAGGCCATCGAGGGCTGCGCCATCCAGTGCGTTAACCGCCAGATCATCCAGACCGAATTTGGCTTTGACTGCCGCACGTTTGTCGGCTTTTTCTTTGTCCGCATTGGCGGTCAGACCAGACTCAATCGCAGTGAGTTTCTCCACAAAAGGTTTAAACCATTCCGGGGGCTGAGCCGCGTTATTGGCGGCCTGCCTCGCCTTCTCATCTTCTTCTTTCTTTTGGCTATCCTGCGCCTGCTTTTCTTTCTCTTTAAGCGCGTTATAAGCAAACAGCAGTTCCTCGTCGGATTTACCGTCCGTGGCTTGGTTTGCCGCTTTCAGCGCATTGATAATCATGTCTTTCATCGGGTTATGTTCCTTATTGGTTTTGACTGCTTCGTATTCCGTGGGTTTGCGTACCACTTCCACAGGCTCACCCACGAATTCGGCGGTGCCGTCATCGTTCATGAGGTATTTTTGCTGGTAGGTTTTACCGGTGTGGTAATAGATAAATTTGTCCGGCCAGACTGTTTCCGGGTAAGGCCAGTCATCCTCGGTGTCGATGGCTTTTAACTTCGCTCTCAGGGCAGCATAAATGTCGTCGAAAGAGAAATTGGCGGCATTGCTGAAGAAGAACTTCGTCTTATCAATCAGCCTCTCCTGAGTGCAATTGGCGGCATCAGACAGATTGACCCGTTCAACTTCAAGGTGCTCACCGTCCGCGTTGACAAACATCCCCACGCCTTCTTCCGGTGTCGCTGCCCCCGGCTCACTGGCAGGAAGGACGGCGATATGGTCAAAGTGCATATTCCGGGCAATCCAGCTATACGCCTTGCCTTTTGACTTGCCTTTATTCTGTTCTCGCTGGAGCAGTAATCCGGTGGACACATGGATAGGATCGGTACTGTTCCCGGCGATAATGTCATCCACACGGGATAAGAATTCCTTTCCCTTATCAGAGGATTCGGCAAATCGCCGGTTAACCTTCACATCCATCATCACCCGGTCACCGTCTTTGCGGACATTCTCCGCCCAGGCACCGATATGAAACTGATTTACCGCACGGGGCATATCAGCCGAAATATACTGACCGTCAATGTTGGGATGGCCGTAAGGCACCTGTTTCCCCTCCATTGACTGATAGCTTTTGTTAATCTCACTGGCGGGATATAACCCTCCGTTCATCACCACATCATCCACGACAGGCACCACGCCACGAATGACGATATGCACATCCCCATCAAGGGTCTCTGTTGCGATATTGGCGGAGTTTAAGGCCAGTGACTTAATATGAATTCCAAAGGATCCCATGCTGTCACCTTGTTGAATGGTTACTGAGATAAGTTGCCCGACCAGCTTTGGCGCTCTTCGTCCAGTCGCGCGGTCAGACCGGTGTTATGCAGTTTGTCATCATCGTCCAGCACCACAGGCTGTTGCGCACAGTAGCAGCGGTAGCGATTACCATTTTTGGCGTAGAATTCCTCGACTTCCTGTTTGGTGTAGAGCTTCCCGTGCCGGACTGCATGCCATTGGCGAGTGGTCGGTTTTAAGGCTGATAACCACAGCAGCCGGGTATTTAACCCTAACCGCTCTCTGGCCCATGCCATTTCGTTCCAGTTGGCTTGCCGCAATGCGCCAACCTGCTCTGTCTGGGCGATGTTTTTCGCCCGGCTCATCGACACATCAAGGCGTTTGCTGATAATCCTCGCTGTTTCTCTGGGATTAATCCCTCGCGCAATCGCCTCCGCAATCACATGAGACAAATCCGCCCTTGCCGCATCAGATAACCCTTTCCAGTCGCTGTAAGTGGCTACGAGCGCCACCGCCACCTGATTCTGATACGCAGGCATGGATAACAAAGCCGACAGTGTGGTTTGCTGGGCATAGACAGCGGACTGCGCCGACAGATTGGTATACGCGTTTACAGTGCCACGCTGGTACGCCTGCGCCACATACTCGAAAGCCCAGAGCTGGTCCTGACCGCCTGCCAGCAGATACTCGTCCAGAATGGTCTGTATCTGCTCAAGCAATAAGGCCAGCTCTGTCGCTGACAGTTCATAGATAAAACTCCCCGCATTGACCTGATAGAGTGTGTTGCCATGCAGGGTATGCGATAACCCGGCATTGCTTACCTGCGCTCTACCGGTTAATTTCAGATCAAAGAGCTGTCTGAGGGTTTGTTTGATGCCGTAGTATCGCTGTTCGATATCCCGGAACATCTTGTTGACGGGGCGGTATGACTGAGTGGGGTCGCGTTTATTTCTCGGTATGATCGGGGTGCCGATTCGGTTTCTGCTCATCAGTCAGCGGATCTCCTGCTGCGCCCTGTGGCTCCGGCTCGTCGTCCAGTGGTTCCAGCTCACCTACAGTACGAATTTCATTGGCGGTGAATATCGGTGTACCAAATGCCTGCTGGGTTTTCAGGGCCGCTTCTGCCATCTTAATCATGTTGTCGATCTTCTCCTGCTCACTGGCGGCGAGCATGTCAGACCATGCAATAGTGACCTCGCCAGAACCGGGCGGTGTGATCACGCCAATCTCCCACAACCGTCGTAGCAACCGGGTAATATACTGGGTCAGAAATCCCCAGCGACGCCCATTCAGGCGCACTTTCCATGTGGTATCGTCTTTATCACCGGCTAACTTTCCGGTTTGTGTGCCGAATAGCACGGTAAATGGCACTTGCACCGAGGCGCAGAACTCGCGGGTCGTCACTTCCCATGTGGGGGTTGGGTCGCCCGGTGTGACTGACAAGACATTCAGCTTACCGGCCTGCATGACCGCAGCAGAATCCGTCCCCCGGTTGAGCTTACTGATTTTATCTTCCAGTGCGGCACCCAAATCGGGATAACCCGCCTTAATCGCTGCCGTAGTGATATCGTGTAAGTTTGTCTCTTTATCAAACTCCACACCAATCTGACGGGAAGCATTCTTCAGAAAACCTTCTGAGCTGCCACCGGACACCTTTTCAATATCCAGCAACTTGTTATAGCCTGCCCGCAGTAGCGGCGTACCGGAGAAGATATCGCCATCCTCCGCCCCTTCACACAAGATAATGACGCGGGAGGGATGGATCGCCAGTTGCTTGGCGGGCCCCTGAACATCAACCTGCCCCACCGGACGTTCATCAAAGTTAAACATCGTCGGTTGTCCGTAGTTGTCTGAGTTGATATCAGAATCCCATTCCGCCACGGTAAGCTGCGATTCCCAGACCGGGATCAGATTCACCAGTGCCTCCGTTTTTAAGCGGGACACCACCGCCGTATCAATCGGCTCATGCCATGCCTGATTGTCCTTCACCTGAATCAATAAGGCGGAGTAATGCCCAATCATGTTACGGCGATCAGCGTCCTTGATTTTCGCCCAGAACGGTTTGATTAGCTTGGTGACCTCCCTTTCCCATGCACTGGTGACGATGGATTCTTTCTGCTCCTCGCCCTCAATCAGAGTCGGGTTATCCTGCCAGCAGCCATCCAGCAGACGGTGCACCGCCGCATGCGCCACGGCATGACGTTCATAGGCGTTGTAATACTCACGAAAGGTGAGTCGTTCGGGATAGCCAAACTCTGCGTAGATATTGGTGCGTTTGGTATTGCCGCTGACACCGCCTGACACATACAGCCTCCGTTTAGCCAGCGTATCCGCCAGACTGTTGACCAGAAATTCTGTTTTGCTTTCACTCACGAAAGACGCTCCTTAAAAGAAAAAGGCACCGACTGCCTTACGGTTATTCTTAGCCACCGCAAAATAACGGAAGCTATCAGCCCCGTGTGACGTGAAGTCATGTAAGGGTTTATCTTTCCAGCAGCCGCGTTTGTCATCCCACTCTTTGCGGTAGCTTTCCAGATGGGAGATGCCTTCACTGCATTTCTCCTCGTCAAAGACACAATTAGGCAGTATTTCACGCACAGATTCGATACCGGTATCTACCGCCACTTTGGGTACGACCTTAAAGATAAGCGAATAACGCTGACCGTCGATTTCATACCCTTCCCGCGCCAGTTCCCGGCGTGATTTCGCATCTGCACCGAACTCCCGGTTATCGATATCATGGGGTCCCCAGTGTTCGCCGTAGGTGTAACCCTTATCTTTCAGCACCTTCATATAGTGCCGCAGCCCTTCACCTGAGTTCTCGTAGTAGTCGATAACGTGAAACTCTCCCCCGACTTCACGCACAAACCAGATCGCCGTGGAATCCCCGACACCGATATCCCAGAACGTATGAACAGGCAGATGGGAATTATCCGGTAATTTGCCAATGCGTTTGTTTTCATACAGCCAGCGGAACTGCTTGGCGTAATAAGCACCTTCAACCGATTGCTGGAAAGCTTCAGCGGGGATCGAGGGGTATTCCCGCTTCATGTCATCGCCCAGCGTTTTCTCTTTGGCGAGATACCATGCCTGCTGGCGTTCGGTCAGGGTGATGCCGTGCTTTATTCTCAGTTCAGCGAAGTAATCAGCCAATCGCTGTGGTGTGGGTTCTACCGGATCAATGGCATACAGTGGATTCTTCCACCATGAGAAGAAAAAGAATTTCCAGTCGAGGTTAGAGAGTCGTTTGCCTTGGATCAGGGCTTTCTCCGCTGTCTGGCAGTAGTCAAAGAAATAACCTGCCCGCCCTTCTGCCGTGCTTTCAATCGTGGTGAAACAATCCGTTGATACCGCCTCAAATGCCCCGGTGACAATCTCACGCGCTTTGTCGGGAAACTTGGCGCAAATCTTGCCGAACTCAGACACATGCAGATAACGTAATGTGCCGCCACGAAACGACGTGGAGACATACAGCGATCCCCCTTTTTGAAAGACCAGCTCTCCCGCCGCATCATTACTGGCCGGATTCGCCGCCTTAATCTCGTCGGGTAATCGGTCATAGGCATATTTGACCTTTTCCCGAAACAGGCGCTTGGCATCATTTAAGGTATGCGCAATCAGGGCGCATCGGGCGGATTCGAATAAGGCGGCATCCAGCTGAATAATGCAGACTTCGGTGGTAAACCCCAACTGACGGGCTTTGAGAATGATGTTACGGGTATGAATACCTTCGAAGTACTCCAACTGCTCTGGGGTCATGTTGAATCTGACCGGACGGCCTTCTTTGTTGGTTATCCAGTAGAGATTGTTGAGTCGCCAGAGCTTATCGCGCAGTAACGCTAAATGTGCCGGCTTCATGCTATCCCTTAGACAATTCGTCCATTAAATTCGAGAGCTGATCAACCGCTTTATTCGTCTGTATGTCATCCAGTCCGTAGGCCTGACGCTCCAATCCAACCAAATTCTTGAGTGTCTCGCTCAAGGCTTTCATTGACTTCACCCGTTCAGGCAGACTGATAATGGCGTGATAGAGTTCATTGAGCCTGTCTCGCCCGTTATCATCCGGTTCTTGCATCAGTTGCCCTAATTGCCTCAACGCATCGATATCGGCACATTCCGCACCCAGTTCATCAAACAGCGCATTGGCAATCTCTCTGGCTCGACGGATATCACCGCGATGCTCCATGCGAACCTTAGTAATCACCTCCGCAGAGGCTTCAATCAGTACGCGTTCAGAGAGTGTTATTTCATTGCGTACCTGATTGCGTACCTCTTCTTTGCGTACCATGTCATCAGAGCGGGATTTGACTTTTGCGGCTAAGTCCCTTGTCCATTCGTCACGCTTAGCTCTTTTGCGGATGGCCCCTTCTGATATGCCATGCTGAGAGGCAATTTCCCGGAGAGACAGCAAACCAGCCCGGTAAGCCGATTCGATAGCCTCCCAATCTGGTTTAGCCATTTTTGTTCCTTATTTAAATATCATTTAATGACAACCATCACAAATTTTAAACTTTTTTACTTAATAGATTGATTTATACCAAGGCTCCCACATGTAAGGTAAAGGAATATTAATCTCTCCGCGATTCCCAACATTGGCCAATTGGCCACCCAAAAAACTCAAAATTGGAGATTCAAATGTTTAAACCATTTTTATTAACTTACTCTGTAATATCTTCTTTTGGAATTCGTGATGCAGACGAGAAAGCGGCAGCTATCAGAAAAAAAATAGAAGCCACATTTTCACAAAATCCTTCAATCCAAGAGTCCGAAAAAATCAAAGATATTGAAACCGCTATCGTTGGTGAAATTGATGTAATTGGTAACGATTTATTAAAAAAAGAGGATTATGTTAAACTCATTATTACTAACATCTTTAAAGAAACCATGGAAGAAGCTAAAGCGACGAATAAACATGTAACTATCAACTGCATAATAATGGTTCAGGGTTTAAGAGAAGCCTTAGACTTTACGATATAATTAATAACATTCTGAGGGCAGTGATACATCTTAACTGCCCCACCCATCTGCCTCAAAACTGATACACATCCTACCAGCCACACCAAATGTGAATACTTTACAGAATTTTGTAAAATGGTCATTGGCTGAATTTTTAGCCGATGTTAATAAGTAAAAAGCTTTGCTGAGTGGTAAGCCAAACCGAGTACCTCGCCAACATCAGTCGCTTATCATGGCAAAGGATCGCATTTCAAATGCCACCCCTCGAACTATTAATCTCCGTGAAAAAGCAATTTTGGCTGTGTTAGGGATAAAATTTGCTCATACTCCAAGGCCAGCAACTTCTTCTCTTTCTTCCTCGCATTCATCAGCCTGCTCCCCATTCGTGCTTTGATTTCAGACTTAGCCACTTTCAAAGCATGGCGCTGTTGCGCCTCTTCACCAAGATATTTCCATCGATCTACTTGCTCCGCCATCCAGTTAAAGGCTCGTATGTAGTTCACTTTGATTTGCATTGCGGCTTTGCCCGTAAATCCCATTACAACCAACATGTAACCATCTTTAGTCAAGTTGAACATCGGCTGCACATCACCATTTTTATCAATGAAATCAGCCTCCTCAAAATTGAGGGCAGCAAAATCATCCGGGCATTCATCTCTAACCTGACGAATTTTTCTTAAAACGTTGTCATGCCGTTTGCCAAAATAGGACGCGATTTTAAGGCTCGTCGTGACCACCTTATCTTGTACGGCTGTTACCATTTCTTGGAAATCGAATGGAGGGATGACTATCACTTCTTTCATGGTTAGTTCCTTTTAGTGATAAACCTTGCGCTCAGGAATCACCAGCCCAAAGAGGGTTAACCAGACCACTACTGGTATTCCTCAAGGCTTATCCTGAAAGGTTCTTTGGTGTTTGTGCTTCGAGCGAGAAGCGGTGAAATTCAGATATAAAAAAGCCACCACGGATGTGATGGCTTGGGGTATTTCTTTAACCACTCAGGGAATGGGTAAAGAAATATTAGGTTTAGTTTCAAGTGTTAATCAATTGTTAAGTATTATTCGCTTGTTGTTGGGCAAAAGTGAGGGTTATTAAGCTTCATTGCGCTGCAAGTACACATGGAGAATTAATGAAGAAATACCTTCCTTTTTGCCTGTTAGTAGGTTTGGCTTTAACGCACTTATGCATGGGACTATTCCTTATAATATTATCTGAATGCGAGTAGGACGGTACTCCGCCGTCCTCTCACCTACACTGCGTCCTAACATACTCCTGCAATCCCAGAATTATTTGTTCTGAGGTGGCAATACGTTCTCTGAGTAACCAATAATTTCTGACAGCGGAGTCTGTAGGTCGGGCAGTGGTTGCATCATCCATGCCGGAGGTGGTATCGGTTTCAGGCATTGGACATTTGACTTTGATGTACACCCGCTCAGGATGAGCAAGAGAAGCAGTGTGCAGCCTGTCAATTTCAGTCTTGGCATTGGCGAGTTCCTGAGTGTGAATCTTGTCTAGTTCGGAAAGATGTTGGATACGCTCTTGCTGCTTATTTATCGCAGTGAGTTGCGCTTGATATTTCTCATTCAGCTCTGTGTAATCTTTAACTTTTTTCTGATACTGCCAGTAAGTTAAACTGAGCAGAGTAGATAGAAGAGCCAGCGTACCAATCATGAAAAGCTGGATGTTGAATTTCATAGCAACATTACCGCTAAGAAGAACCAGCACCAGCCGATCAATGCACATATCAAGGCAAACATTGAGTTTGAAATATTCATAACATCTCAAATGCCCGTATGAAAATATCATCGGAATAAGGTTGCCTGCCGTTCTCGTGTCGGATAATCGACTTAGCCAGTGCAATCAGTGTGGATCTGTTGATTTCAATTCTCTCGAACTGGTTAACATTAAGCGCCTTAGCAACACCATTAATGTAAGCCGTAGTATTGTTCTCATTGGAAGGTGCCCAGCGGTTGATCATCTTAGATATGCTGTTGTGCCCGCCCTTGTGATAATTACACAGCAACTTCATCAGTGCCCGAACGCCATATTCAGGAGACTCGAACCGGCAGAACCGCTTTTCAAGATTCAGATCATGCTGCAATTGACCTTGCCACTTATTCGCGGGATTGTGATCAATATTGCCGGGATTATTGTTACGAATGCCTCTCGTCATTATTGCCTCCCGCTTTCTTCTCCGCCGCCTTACGCAGCCATTGACCAATAAAGTCTGTCCCCAGATAACCAATCACTACACTACCGATGTAGGCCAAGTCAGGATTCAGACCAAACAGATTTAATACATCACGAATGAACCAAGCGAACATGGCACACATAAAGGCATCTATTGACACTTTTAACCAACCACCGCCTTGATAACGACCGCGAAGAAATGCCATTGTCCCGGCGAGGGCTGCCCCGATGCCTTGCTCTCTTATCGATATGAGCCAGTCACCGAGATGTACCCAAATATCAGGATTTTCTTTCATTTTCATATTCCACCCCATCAGAACAATGGGCGTCCGTGGGGTGAAATAGGTTCGCCCCTGTGAGAAATGTAATAAGTTAATAATTAAGGTATGCTACTGTATCAGCCGAGTATTAACTGACCGAAGTGATGGCTGAGTAGCTTCGGAGTGAGAATTTTAAATGTCTTATCAATCTATTGATTTAACAGCTTTAATCGTAAAAATTGAAGCGCTTGAATCAGCGTTGTCTATTACACTGGCTTGCTTGGATACAGCTATCCCATCAGTTAAAAATGATGTGATAGTCAATCTTCAACAATTTGCCGATCAACATCAAAACTCAACAGTAAAGCAAGTCTATACTGAGTTAGCCAACAGTATTAATAAGCTAAACGTGACCATAAAATAATTGTCTTAAGATTTACTAATTATTGCGTGTCTAATTACAGCTGAATCTGCTCTTAGAGCGTCAATATCACAGCTCACTGATTTTTGAATATCAGCGAGCTGTTTTTCCAACTCAACAACTTTTTTTTCCAGTTCTTCAATACGCTTTTCCACCATTCACCTCGCTAGTGAGTTAATAAGATGCCAGCCGCAATAGGAAATACTGAGGTTCTGAAAGTGATTGCGGTGGCATAAATTAAAAAGACCACGCCAATAGCGTAGCCCTGAAAACAATATCGCATTTTAATCGCATTTTTAGTTGACTAAATACGATTTAAATCTTATTATCTAATCATCCCAAGCGGATATGTTCTTTAACAAATGAGGAAACGATGGTTACGGTTCAATGGACGAGGAAAGCGCGAAAACAGTTGCTTTCAATCGATACCAGATACCGGAAAGCTATCAATGAGAAGGTTAACCAACTTGAAACCTTTCCTGCAGTAACACTGGACATCAAGAAGCTTCATGACCTTGATAACCAGTACAGACTAAGGGTCGGCGACTACAGGATAATCTTCGAATTCACTGACGGCGAACCGGTTATCTGCTCGATAATGGCAGTCAAACGGAGAACATCGACAACGTACTAGGCGGGGTAACCCGCCATTTCCTCATTATTAAATTCACCGCGATTCTTAGCCAACCGGATGAATATATGACAATGCAATACATAAACGATGAAGCAGGAAAACCACTGTATGTTGTCCTGCCAGTAGCTGAATACGAAAAGCTTATCAGCGCAAAAGGAGATTGGGAGGATGTGCCCTACACTCCGTCAAAATACGATGATGTAACCGTGCCTAACGGCGTTGTGTCTATCATGGTTGACCAGGATGTTTCTATTCTGGCGGCTTGGCGCATCTATCGTGGACTGTCTCAATATGAAGTCGCTGAAAAGCTCAACACAGCTCAATCCACCGTGTCTCAGTGGGAGGCATCAGATCGCCCACAGAAGCGCACACGGGAAAAACTGGCGACGCTATACAACTGCACGCCAGAGCAACTCATTCCATAACCCAACGGCCCCACTCTGGGGCTGTTTACTTTGGCTGAAATACAAAAAGGCCACGCAATGCGCAGCCTTGAATTTCGTGTATGCATTTGGACAAATTATTTATCACGCCAAGTTATGCAGAAACGCTTAGTTTGATCTGTCTGCTTTAATATTTCACTTAATTTTTTGACATTAAGTTTCTGAAGATTATGGGCATCATATCTACTATCATAAGTATAGCTCACGTTGCGCGTATAAAGACCATTTTGCCCCCAACTTGGACGAATACCAAGATTATAAGTTTCATTATCAACGGTAACATAAAAATTTTTCTTAAATATCTGATATACTTTTTGATCGCTATTTTTATCAGTGGATACTTGCAAAGCTATTGTAAGAAGAGTTGGGATAGTATTATCAACATCCAAATAGAACCACTGTATATCAATAATTCCTATTTTATTTTGAATTATATTTAAAGTACCAGTATGAATACTTTTACTTCCCCAATTATTGTATCCCCACCATTTGTTACCCGCTGGAATCTGTTCAAATCCTAGTTTAAGATCAAAAATCAACATGGCATCTTCTGGACACATTGCTTCCAACAGCCAATCACAAGCCACCATGTCTTCTTGCTTAGGACTCCATCGTTCCCAATGGTCATGCTTATCGTATTCTTCTATATAACCTGATTCTTTATTAAATCGTAAGTATTGCTTGGGGGAATCCCAATCTTTACGCTTCACTAACTTACCTAAATTCAATTGAATTATTGCCCATGCAAAAGAGCCTACCGGAGCAGTAACATCATTACTAAGCTCAACTGTCGTGGTAGTCTTATATGTGACCTTATATTTTTCAGGGTCGAATGAACAATTTTTATCATCTAGTTTATTAACGTCAGACATAAACACCTCACTTAATTATTTATTAATAAAGGTAATTTCATCCTACTGTTAACTCACCGAAAACCTTACTTAAGCCAAGTCCCCATCTCAATCAGATTACTACTATAGCAAGACTCATAATTTGAAAGATGATAGGTTATTTATCGAGCTACAAACTCAAGCCTGTTATCTCTTGCTCGGTCTGCTTAAACCGTTCCTCTTCCAATTCCACACCTAAAACCCGGCGATTCAATTTCAGCGCCGCTTTCAGTGTCGCCCCGGAACCCATAAAGAAATCAGCCACCAGATCCCCTTCCCGGCTACTGGACTGAATAATATGCGCCATTAAATCAGCAGGCTTTTCGCACGGATGCTTGCCCGGATAATACTGCACAGGCGCAAACTGCCAGACATCGGTATAAGGCACTTCTGCTCTGACTGAGAACGAACGGCGCATTAAGCCGTACTCCTGCCGCAGTTCTTCATACTGGCGCGATAATATCTGGTGTGATTCCACCAAATTAGAATAAGGCTTGTTCAGCTCGCCACGCTGATGCTTTTCTTTAGCGATACAGTCAAATAACACCTGCAGTTTTTGATAATCCTCTTTATTGGGTAACTGCCACTGGCTGTCGCTGAACCAGTGACTCGCCATCTGCTTTCCTGTAGCAGCGTGAATTTCTTTTGCCGTGACGCCTAACGCTTTCCGGGCATCACGAAAATAATCGATCAGCGGCTTAAATACCGACTGTTTCAGTTCCCGGCAGTGACGGGAATAGTCATCGCTTTTCGGGTGATAGGAGCCTTGATAATGTTCGGCAAAAATAATACGCTCAGTGGCCGGGAAATACATCCGCAGGCTTTCTTTATTCGGCCTGCGCCACAAGCCGGAAGGTTTCGCCCAAATAATATGGTTCAACACATTAAAGCGTTCACGCACGAGCAGCTCGGTATCAGAGGCCAGACGCGAACCACAGAACATATACAGGCTACCGTTGGGTTTCAGCACCCGCCAGAATTCAGCCAGCAGTTCATCCAGCCACGCAAGGTACGCCGTCACATCGTTCCACTGATTATCCCAACTGCAGTCTTTGACCCGAAAGTAAGGCGGGTCAGTCGCAATCAGGTCAATACAGTTATCCGGCAGGGTTTTGATAAATTTCAGAGAGTCGTCGTTAATTAATGTGGTACTACTTAAATTCACTGGCTATTCCATACATCGACGCTGACGGGTTCTCAGGAAAGCCACAGGGGGAAGGCTGGCGTTATTGCATCACCAACCCTGCATTTCACCGCTTAAGACATTGCCCCATCAAAGGCAACGTTTGAAAAACGTCTCATTGTCCCGGCTTTCCATCAGACCAGCCAGACAAAATTGAGTTAAAAGCAATTGGCAACGTGGCCTTGTTAGCCCCGTTAAGGTAGAAATATCTGAAACAGACGCCCAGTCATACAGAGGCACTGTTTCTAAAACGCAGGAAGCTGTTGTTGTCATATCTTCATGTTTTAGCATGATAATTTTAAACCTTTGGTCAGTTATTCGGCGTGAACACACATGTAACTTTGACCAACGACAACAGCAAGTCTTATGTTTATTTCAGGTATAAAAAAACCTCGCAAGGGCGAGGTTTCTATTTGATAAGACAGAGTATCCCATCATTAGCGTCAAATTTACCCAGTTTTCGGAAATTTGTCAAACGAAAACGTTTGTGATTATCAAACATCGCCAAAATCACTGGTAACTTTCTTTAACATGCTATTGGCTTTCGTCTCTTCTCTTTCACATTCTTGGATGAGGTCTTCATAAAATGGTTTTACTGTTTTTTCTAATGTGGCAACACTGATACCACCAGTAACCGCCCTGACAGCCCTAAATGCTTTAGAGGCTGGAATTCGTTCATATCCTCGACCACTGCAACGTTTACAAGCCTTACGAACAGGCACACCTTGCCTTTCGGTTTCGTCCTGATCCACTGCCGTTCCACGCCCTTTGCAATCCTTACAGGCGCAAGAAACAGATCCTTTCCCATTGCATTTCTGACAAAGTTCACCAACCTGCTCTGTTTCAACCCAGGGTTCAATAATCACCTTACCATCTGTACGAATAATGCCAGGGTGTTTGGTGACGTCCTTTTTGGCGTAAATAATCCCTACACCCCGGCATTTTTCACATTCAGTAACGCTAGCCGCAGAGCGCGAATAATCCATAAACGCGAATTTTGCCAGTATTTGCACGACTTTTACCTTAATCTTGGGACTGAGCTTGCGTAAGGCTGCCACCTTATCACACCGCCTCATCCCATATTGAGTCAGTAGTTTGATCGCCTTATCCTTGTCGTTCCGGCTAAGCCCCATCTTTCCTGTAAACGCGGCGTAGCCGAATGACACCTTACTCTGACACATCCCGAAGGCCGCCATCACATCAGTGCCTGTTAATGTTTCACTGGATGTCGCTCTGGATGAATCGGTCAATGAAGGGGATTTCGCGAAATGGTATTTTAATGCGCTCTCTAGGTTCATTTATTTTATCCCCGGCAATGCTGTACGTGTGTGTAGTTCAATGAAGGTCATGCATCTAATTCCCTGATAATGATCTGCCCCTTCTCTCCCCAGAGCTTCGTCACCCGACCATCCCAGACCCGTGAGTCATCATCAAAAACAGCATCTAACAACGCCTTTTCGAGATTATCTTTATCAGGTTTTTGCTGGTGTGGCTTGCCGTTCATCGCTGTGCGTTTTTTCTTGCTCCAGCTTGGTGGCATCGGGATAACAAAGGTGATGTGGTAATGCGATTCAGGGAGAGTAATGTTGTTGAGCCTGATTTCGTCCTTAAATGCGTAGTAATTTAATACCGGCTTTCGCTTTCGCCATCTGTCTGCCTGTGTCATCCGTGGTTTGGGAACAGGCAAGATGTCATAGATTTTCACGTCAAATCTTACCCTCCGATAACAATATGGATTGTGTTCTGATCATCCCTTCCAGATGAGCGAGATGTGCATAATCGATATCGGTCAGTGTCGTTCGGCGGTCTATTTCATCGTGACAGGCAGAGCAGGCCCATGCGCCAAATAGATCATGCGGCTTCATTCCCATGCCACTAATACCCGCCATTCGGTAATGAGCCAGAACCACTGTCTCGTTGTTGCCATTACAAATACCCGGAAGTCTGACCTGACATTCCCGACCTCGCGCTTCTTTCCGCAAATTTGCCATCTTATTCCCTAGTCATTTGATTTAAATCCTGTGGCCGTAATAATTCAGCGCGTAGCGTGTCTCTGTGAGTTTTACGCCCTGACATACAGCCCATGCCTGTGAATATTCAATTAAGCTGCTCATGCGCTTCATGCTCATTCTGGCAGTGCTTTCTCTTGCCAACGGCACCAGTTCACCTTCCAGCCCTGCAATGATCTGCCCTTCTTTTCCTGTCGCTTTAGCGTGACCAGAAACAAAAATGCATTTCCATTCCGGTGTATTCCATGTACTGCCAGCCCACTCAATCCCCTGTTTAGAAACGTCACCACATAACGCATGGAACTTGTCGTTCTGCGGTAGTGTTCGATTTGAATCTGAGATAGTGATTTGAATGGGAAATTCGTCGTTGAGAGGTAAGTTATCGAGTGTGACTATCAGATTTTTGAGTATGTGCGCATTTCGTAGCAGAAAGATCTGCTTATCCATCTAATCTCCGTTATATTCCTTCGAAAATAGCCTCTTCTTGCCATTTCAGTAGTTCATCCTTAGAGCATCGCCGTTCACATGGCGGCTCAATTCTCGATTTGTAACCAGCCCATCAGTACCAACCGCTACGGTGTTCTGCTGTGCCACACAGTTTACAGAGATGAACCCGACACATATCTGACCACTGATAATCATGGCCTGCTGAATTGCTTAATCGTTCAACTGTATTTCTGGCCACCATATTTCTCCTCTAATTTCATGCCTGAATAAATTAATCTGACCATTGTTCAACCATACCCATAAAGCAGCCTGTAATTAACTCTAATGAATTTTAACTTCAACTAACCCAATTATGACTTATCGTATTTAATCCTCTCTGTATTAATCTCACAGCGAAATAATGGCATTAATCAATTCAACGAGATTATTTTGATTTTCATCCTGCATTTTCTTCCAATAACCATTTTTCGATTTCAGCATTCTGATGTTTCGCCAGACGCAATGCCTCCAGTCGGTCAGATTCGTCCGATTCATCCAATGTCATGATCAGACAAATTTGCGAGATAATTTTCAGGAATGTGTGGTTGGTACGTTCGATTAGCTGTTTGGTGTCTGGTTTTTCTTGCTGTGTCATCTAAAGTTCTTCTGGTGGGGTTAATATTCAGTTACATGCGCCTCACGCCAAGCATCGTCATAGTCGGCGTTAGGCATGTTTGCGATATAGTTGTAAGGTGTAGCGCCTTCCATGATGAGAAATTGGTGAGATTGTTCTTCAAGATATAACGGGATCTTACCCTCCCATCCTTCCCCGTTCCGTTGCTTCTCCAAGCAGAGAATGGACGCAGGCTCGTTGGTATGGCGCTGTTCTTCATCACTGAGTTGTTGTCCTGCCTGTAGCTTTTGCAAGGCCCTCTCCCGACGTTTGTTTCGCCAGATGATAAACAGGTTATCAGTCAGGTCTGTAATAGAACCGGAGCCTTTGACATCCATTTTCCCGGTGGGTTTATCTTCACTATCAGACTTCCTGCTGTGAGTGACGAGGATGACATGGCTGTTGGTTTTATTCTTGAAGTCACAGACTGCATCAAGAAAATCCTTCTGCCCGTTATAATCATCATCGGCAATTCCGCACTTCATCAGACTGTCGATGATAAACAGGTTTATGCCATAACGTTTGTTGGCATAGCGAAAAATATCTAACAGGCGATCAGCTTTTGCGGTGCCTGTCAGTCCGAATAGCCATAAGCGGTCATCATAAAAATTAAATGCAGACTCAATCTCAATCATTGGTGGCAACGTGCTACATGTTGCCTGCCGGGTCAGCCTCTTGAGAAATACGGAAGGCTTTAACTCAAACGAGGCCACACACGCCCTTGAACCTTGCCTCATGGCTTCACAAAGAACATGGCCCAGTATTTCACTTTTCCCGTGACCGTTAACCCCGTTGAGTATGGTTAACTCCGCCTCCCTGAATTTGAAATTGTGATTCAAAGTCTCCCACGGGCTGCCGAACAGGTATTGCTCCTTGCCGTAAAATGCCTGAATGGTGTCCTGATAGTATTCTCTGGCACTGCAAAGTTCCTCGGGATCGAAAAAGGCGGCAGTTTCAAGACAGCGGACAATTTCATCCTGAGTCATACCCGCCTGCAGACACTCGTTGATATCTTTGTGCGGAAGCTTGACCAGTCTGCATCGATGTTCACCAAGGCGGTTCGCAATTTCTTTTGCCGCCTCATGGCCCACTTCGTCGTTATCCATCGATAGCCAGATTTCTTCGAAGCGGTCTAGGTTATGATATTCAAATTCAATCCATTGCTGTTTTGCTCCTTTGCCGCCCCCGAACGGGACGGAAAGCGCGGGTAATCCGTATTGGTGATAGCTCATGCTGTCAATTTCACCTTCACAGAGAATCACCACTCTGACGTTTTTCGGCACGGTATCCCAACCGAACAAGCAAGGCTCACAGTCTGCCTCAACGGAAATGGCTTTCTTGCCATTGGGCCGCTCAGTGCTGATCCGCTTAACCTGCAATAACTCACCATCTCGCTTGTAGGGAAAGGCGATAGCAGGTAACTCCCGATTTTCATCGTGCGACCAGATCACCGCATCACAAACTTTGAATGCTTCGGCGGTTTCCCGGCTAATCCCTCGGCTCGCAAGGTAGGTATAACAGTTTTCAGTTTTGCGGATATTTTTTTTCAGCGATTCGCTTTTGGGTCGGCTGAATTTCTTCTGCCGCTTTGCTTCGAAGTGATGATCATCATCGCTAATACCAAGAAATTGCTTCGCTTCGGTCATCGCCTGATGCAGACTGCAGTCTCTCACCTGAATCCATAAATCCAGTAAATCCCCACCAGTTCCCTCAGCAAAATCTGACCAGACTTTCTTCCCGGTAAGATTCACTTTCAGGCTCTTCCCCGTCTCACCGTTCACTGAACCAGTCACCCATTCGTGACTCTCTCGCTTGCCGTTTGGTAACAAGTACTTCGCCACTCTCTCCACCTCAGACCAAAGACGGTCTGAAAGTTCTGTAATAGTCATCAGATTACCCGCTATTTTCCATGCCTGATAATTAGCATGAACACTATTTAAACATGGGCGTAAAACCCTCTGTAATCAATTTTGAGAGGTTTTAACTTCAAAACACCCAATGTTATGACTTATGCCATTTAATACTCTCTGCGTTAATTTCGCGGAGAAATAACGGCATCATAAATTCATGGACGATGTGATTTGGTATTTCGTCGCTAATCCAGAAAGACCAACCCGGATTTACTGACGGTAATCCCGGACTGTCCCGAAGTGGGTTTAGCTGGCGTGCTTATCGCGGGCTTTTCATCTGTCCAGCGTTTCTGGTTCAGGTAGGTGGTCGGGTGGAGATTTTCAAATCCGAATATCTTTGCCTGCAAACGTGACCGAATGTCCTCAACCAGAAACGTCGCAAACTGCTCCGGCGTTCCTCCGGTTTCTTTCCGCCACGCTTTGAACTGAGATTTGAAAGCGGAGAGTGCCTTGGGTTTGCCAATTTTTTTCATCCCGGCAAGCCAAAAGATATTTTCGAATACTGATTGAACCTGATCTTGTTTTGCTGGCTCAAGAGAGGTTTTTTCACATTCAGTCTGAACTTGTTCGGACAATATGTTTTTATTATCTTTCTTTTCTTTAATAGTATCTTTTGTGTTTAGCTGATTTGGCTTATTTTTTTTAGCTGTTTTAGCTAAACTTTTATTAGCTGATTTGGCTAAAGGTTTGCTATTTTGGCTAACATCTAAAATCCACTCAGAAATTTCCAAATTTAGCCCTATCATACTTCCTTGTTTAATAAGTATTTTTCTTTGTGTTAACTCCTTAATTTCGGTGCTCACATGAGTGTGGTGTAGGTTAATCATTTCTGCTATCTGAGTGTTAGTTGCTCTATCAAACCGCTTATGCCAGCCGAACGTTTTTTCAATAATGGCATCAATGATCCTGTACTGCCGATAGGTTATCTCCTTGTTGCTGTGCGCCATTAAAACTAATTTTGGACTACGAGGCATTTTAATGAACTCGATATCACCATTCACACTTTCCTCTTTCACTTGTGTTATTGGCTGACGGTAATCAGCCATTCTTGCAATGTTACTCATGGCGATCATCTCCAATCAGCTCTTTTCGAAGTTCTTTCCGTAGTTTCGCGTCATCTAAAAGAGCACGAAGATGTTTAACTCCTTCCTTGGTAACGGAACGAGCCTCCCGATCGCGCATGTTATTTTTATGCACGGCTATGTGATTAAATTTGGTTTTCATGTATAATTAATCCGTAAACTTTTCCACTCTATGAATTGTTTTATAGGCCTCAGCTACCACCATAGTTGAGGCTTTTTCATATAAAGTTCCTGAGTTTCATTTCTGATAATTCAATTTGCTGCTTAAGCAAATATCGATATTCCTCGTAAGATATCTTCACCTCTCCATTGAAATTAAATTCCAAGTTCTGGATAGAGGCTTGTATCATCCGAATAAGCCAGTATCGATATTCTTCCTCACTAATTTTTCGTTCACCATCTTTCACTACATCGATTATTCCAGCCTGAGCCATTATTTCAGTTGTATGTTGGAGATGGTCAAGTCGTCGAGTGATGGTTGAAGTGGCTACGCCTAATTTGTTAGCTATAACTTTTTGCGTAACATCTCTGATGGGCTGCAATATCGAAGAGAGCAAATGATTACTTATAAATTTTTTACTCTCATTACGTGTATTGCGTGTGATTGCGTGTTCCATAAGTTAAATTACCCAGAGTTAAATTTGGTTTAAGTATGAAGCGAATGAATTCACTATCCTGATTAGATAGTGGTTAACACGACTTAGCCTCTTGATGAATAAGCCTTTACGGGATCTACGCCCCGATTGCCTGAGTTCTTACTCGGCGCTATTTCGATTTGCTAGGGTTCATCAATAGCTTGTCGTGAAGATAGATTGTTAAAGAGCTATGCAGTTATGCTGCGTGTTCCACGCGAGGGAACAAAAGTGGCAAATCAGGGCGAATTTCGTGGGCCTTGATTAATCCATCCGTGGCGTTAACGATGGCAAGTACTCGCTGTGGAGATACTCGCCCTCCTTTCAGCCATTTATGTACTGCTGGCTGGCTAACATCACAGAGGAGAGCCAATTTTTCTTGGCTACCAACGATCTTAATAGCACGTTGAATAACTATATTCATGGTTATGCCTCTGATAGTAATAATTGAAATTAAATATAACCAATGTTATGGATAAACGCAATAACTTTGGTTCTTTGATTTTGCATAACTGAGGTTATATATTCCACGCATGAAAACGTTATCTGAACGCCTGAAAGTCGCATTAGAAGCGGCAAAAATGTCGCAAGAGCAGTTAGCTCAAAGGGTTGGCATCTCACAGCCAGCCATAGCCAAGCTCGTTTCAGGGAAAGCTAAATCCTCCAGAAAGTCACTTGAAATTGCTCTAGCTTTGGGTGTGAATCCTACATGGCTAGTCAGTGGTAAAGGTGAAATTGCTAATCCTAATTCCCACCCTTTTGAAGAATGGGAAAATATTCAACGATGGGACAATCCAGCACCTTTAGAACTCGATGAAGTAGAAGTTCCATTTTTGACAGATATCGACTATGTATATGGTAATGGTGAATACAGTAAGCCGGACTATAAAGGGTTTAAGCTGAGATTTTTTAAGCCTACATTCAGAAGAGTTGGAGCTGACCCAGATGGTACGGGAGTGCTATGCTTCCCCGCCAAAGGTGATAGCATGGCACCTTTGATACCCAATGATGCTACCGTCGCTATTAATTGTGATGACAAAAAAGTTATAGACGGAAAAGTCTATGCAATTAATCAAAACGGATGGAAAAGAATAAAGATTCTAATCAGATCATCGCATGACAAAATCACCATCAGAAGCCTCAAAAAAGAAGAGTATCCAGATGAAGAAGTTCCAATGGATAGCGTAGAAATATTGGGTAAAGTCTTCTGGGTAGCATCCTTTTTAGATTAATCATTTCTCCATAAGGTCGCATAATGCGGCCTTTTTATTATTCCCATCTCTCATCCCCCATAACTTTTTTCAAAAAAATTCCTTTCCCGCTCAAATATTTATAACTTAATTCATATTTAACATGAAAAAAGTTATTGCCAATAATCATAACCAAAGTTATATTGAATCCATCCAAGGCACACAGCCGAAAGATAAATCAATATGCTCTTTAACAATTTGGTATTGCATCTAATGCTGAGCAGAGATATCTGCACAACTCAGTTCCCTGACATCTCCAGACCTCACGGGGTATATGGCATCTCAGGCAAGCGGCGGACAGTGTTAGGTGTATTTATCAACAATAGGAGAACCAATCATGGTTTAGCAAAGCGGATAGACCGCAAGCGTAATGCTTTGATGATGCGCTAGTGACGCATCCCTGAGTAGCCAAATGGTTAGCCTGTGTAGCGACGGGTCAAGGTTCATAGATTACAAATAGCTCCGATAAGCAGCAAGAAAGCCAGTTTTGCATCGGTTATGGCTGAAAGAAGGCACTCAAGGGCATGAGCGCGACCACTGCGAGAGTGTGGTTCAAAGTGCAGTTGGCTTTGAGGTGTGGTGATCATCGCCATAGCATCAAAGCCAATTAACGGGGGAAGTTTTATGTACGAAAATTACAAGTACGGGAATTTCGATAAACTGGAAAGTGCCATTGATGATGCTCTTAATCAGGCTCGGAAGCACCGTAAAAAAGACTTTTGGAATAATAACGAGTCGAAACCTAGTGCTACCAAACAAGAGCCTGACACTGCTAACATGCCCAGCAGCCTAATCACCGTAGTAAATAAAAAATCAGTTTCAACCAAAACCAAATCCCGCCGTTGGTTGGAGTCAGGCGGGATTACGGCTAGAGCGTAGGTATATCAGCCAATAAAGCCTACTACTTTTTTCTTGATGACATAATTTGAGCTACACGCATGACAAATCAATTCATAACAAGATGTATCCTTTGGTTGAAGTATCGATATTACCGATTCATCTACGCACTTTGTGCATATATGATGCGTAGGCTTGTCAGGATGAATTGCTGTGTCGTACGTATAAACAAGCGCACCAGATTCAAATTGATATGGTTTATACTTTTTAAATTCACGTTTAAAATTTTTAGAACGCTGGATTTTCTCTTGAAGTTCAGAGATAAGTTGTCTGTTCGCCTGTCGATCATCCTCAAGGAGTACGACACGCTCATATAACTCTGATGACTTATCAATCATGTCCTGAATTTCTTTTCTGACTTCATCACTGACTTTTTTATCAAAAATCTTCTTACCAATACCTGATATATCTTTCACGATATTCAATGCAGTACTAATGGGCATTCAATTGCTCTCACTTTTGTAGGGGTGAGAATATGTTAACTGATTTCTCACTGTAGGGGTACAGTGGAACTCACGCCGCCTGAGTGAGTAATCAAAGCAGGCACAGCCTTTTTGTGTGTTGTGGTAAACCACAAAACCACTGCCGCCTGAGGTGGTTAAATATGCAGGTACATCCTATTTTGTTGCTGGGGAGTAACAAAACCACCTCGCCTGATGTGGCTAAAAGCAGACAATTAACTTCGAGTCATTCCAAATAAACAATATTAATTCTGAGGGTATAAATATGGATATCGAATTCATCAACGAAGTTAGAGTTTCTATGAAACTTAACCGCCAGTCTGCTATTAAATGGCGTGATGACTGCACATTGCGTAAATCTTTCATCAAATTAGCATGGGCTAAGCGTCAATTTATCCGCGAACAAGTAGCTATCTATGGTTAATTAACTCCAGCTCATTTCCGAGTGGGCTGTGGTGAGTTACTCTGATATATTCATGGATTCGACAATGGGATTCATGAGGGATTATGTGTGGATGAAGTGGTAAGAACAATAGTTTTGCTTTTTGAAACTTATTTTTATCTATTTAGTTTCGCTTGGTGGATTACTATTCCTATAGGGATAATCTTCATACTTTTGGCTTTTTTATTTAAAACAAAATTTAGCAAAATAACATTTTCAATATTGGCTATATTCTTTGCATTTCCATCAATATTTGTATTTTTGTTGATGATGCTATTTAAATTTATTTATTAAATAACCAAACACCAGCCTCGCCAATACGAGGCTTTTTATTACCTGAATTAATTCGCTAGCCTCAAAAATAAATCCAACACCAGGGATCTTATTAATCGTTTTCACTAACGAGGGGTTTTTACATGCGTAATAACATGCACGATGGCAGCGCGGTCATTCCCGCAAAACCACAAGCAGTCAGGAACAGGCGCACATGGAAGCGCCGAATTACTCTCTTTCTCATCTCATTAACTGTATTTATTCCCGTTTAATCACAATGGAGAAATAACACATGCGTCTCACAAGATTTGCAGTTAAAAAACGCCACGGCATGGAACAAATAGCACGAATTGCTCAAGAGAATGAATTAACCGAATCAGAACTTGATGATCTGGTTAATGAAATTAAGTTCAGATTATTGATGGCGCGGAGCAAAAAACAAACAGCCAAATCTGAAAGGATCCCACTATGAGAAATTTCGATTACAACACTCACACCAATCCCGATAAAAAATCTCAGCAGCGACAATACACGGAAGAACAAATCACCGAACACAACTGGCGGCAATATGAAAGGGAGGTATTAGGCAGAGAAGGATTACCAGCCAGTGAGATGGAATTTAGGGGGGATTTCAGATGAACACTTATCCCCGCAGATCGCCCGGCTGTTTTGTGCCAAAAGACCCGAAGGAGAAAGAGCAGTACCTGGATGAACTGGTCGCGGCAATCAGTAATAAAACGCCACATCCCGCAATCATGAGTGCTAAGGAGCGTGTCTTAGCAGAGCGACTCTTCAATATTAACTATAAATCTTCATTTAACCCGCCCCTACCTCAGCATATGCAAGAACAGCGTGATGAAGAGATACGTCAGGGGTGGCGAGAATACTGGTCAAAGAATAGTAAAGAGCACGATCACTATCGGGGTGAATCACCTCGCCGCCATAATGGTGGTATCTGGACAGGAGATTAATTTTGACAATTTACAGAGTAGTAGACACCGAAACCTGCAACATGGACAGCGGGATTGTAGAGATAGCCAGCATTGACATTGTAGGTAACATCATAAATTACATGGAAAAACAATCTCATTTCGTCAATCCCCAACAACCCATCTCAGTCGGGGCAATGGCGATTCACCATATTACGGATGAAATGGTCGCTAATTCTCCGCTAATTAATGATGTTATTACTAAATACAAAGGGGCTGACTTTCTGGTTGCACATAATGCTACTTTCGATTCACGTATGATGCCGGAGATGGACGCACCGTTTATCTGTACATTGAAATTAGCCAAGCGTTTGTGGCCAGACATGGAAAGTCACAGCAACCAATATCTCCGGTATGCACTAAAACTGGATGTTTTTGTACCGGATGGGTTACATGCACACAGGGCACTGTATGACTGCATAGTCACCGCCGCACTATTTAAACGTATCAAGGATGAATCAGGTTGGTCTGATGAAGAGATGCTGGAGATTAGTCACCAGCCCTCATTGCTGCACAAGTTCAGATTTGGCAAGCACAAAGGCATGACATTTGAAGAGGTTAAGAAAACTAACCCCAGCTATTTTGCGTGGCTATTAAAACAGCCTGACATTGATCCTGATATTGAATTCACCCTCAATTATTGGTTATCGAGGTAGTTATGAGTGCAGTCTACAAAGCTATCAGTAATGTTGCCAAAGAACTGGCTGAAACAGGGATTAAAAAAAACAGCGAGAATAAAGTTCAAAAGTTCATGTTCAGGGGGATTGATGCTGTTTATAACGCACTAGCCCCGGCACTAGTCAAACATGGATTACTTATCTTGCCACGCATAACTGAACGCACCGTAACAGAACGGGCCACAAAAACAGGAGGTGCGCTGTTTTATGTCGTCGTCAAAGCTGAATTTGACTTTATCGCCACAGAAGATGGCAGCAAGCATACTGTGACCACGTTTGGTGAAGCGATGGATAGCGGAGACAAAGCAACGAACAAAGCTATGTCCATCGCATATAAATATGCTGCATTTCAGGCGTTCTGTATTCCAACCGAAGAAACAGCCATTGATGCTGACGCAGAAATCCATCATGTGGCATCTAAAGGAGCCGATGAAATTTTGCGGGATTTTACTGAATATGCAACTCATGAAAGCAGCAGAGAAAAACTACAGCAACAATATTCCGATACATGGAAATCACTGGAAGGACACCCAGATTTGCAAGAAAAATGTAAGGAAGTAACCGGGATTAGATTTAAAGAACTGAAACAGGCGGCATAAATGGCACAACGCGGAGTTAACAAAGTTATTTTATTAGGCAACTTAGGGCAGGATCCTGAAGTGCGTTATTCGCCAAACGGGGGCGCAGTGGCAAATATCACACTAGCCACCTCTGAAACATGGCGGGATAAGCAATCCGGGGAGATGAAGGAAAAAACGGAATGGCACAGAATTGTGATATTCGGGAAACTCGCCGAAGTTGCCGGTGAATACCTGAAAAAAGGCAGCCAGGTTTACATTGAAGGCCAGTTACAAACACGAAAGTGGCAAGACCAACAAGGACAGGATCGCTATTCAACTGAAGTGGTGGTAAATATCGGTGGAACGATGCAGATGCTAGGAGCCAGACAGGAAAACCAGCAGTCACCACAGCAGCACCCAAGACAGCAACAACAATCTCAGGGATGGGGGAAACCACAACGGCCACAATCAACACCGCCAATGGATTTTGCCGATGACGTGCCATTCGCTCCAATCGGCAAGCAATACCCCAACCATACTATCTACGTGATTTAACCAAAACAACTCTCCCCCCAACTTAGGATATGGTAACTCATGGTCTGCATTCTGGCCTGCGATGGGCTGCTCGTTATCTGATTTTGTTCTCAAGGCTGATAACGGGTATCTCATTGGATATCTTGCTCCAGCGCTAAACACTGATAGTCCAAAATACAAAAGGATGGATTCTCGTTTAAATGCTGTGAAAGAAGCATTGAGGAGATTACATGTATAGCAACTCAATTAGACATCAGTTTTAACACCTGTCACTTCGGCTGGTTTGATACTGATATATGTAAGAAAGCAGAGAGTATATGTAGGAGGTTTAGGTGAGAAATGACAAAATAGTATGCGCTAAACGTAAATGCAAGCATGTTCATTATGAAAACGATAGAGTTCCAATTTCAGATCCTGAATTTCCAGATTTTGCATTTATCCAAACTTGTCCAAAATGCGGAGCCGATAATTATTATATAATAGAAGAATCAGGAGAGAATAATAATGAAAAATGATGTAATTGAATTGGCGCGGGAAATAGAAACTTTGCAAGTTAAAGCAGCAATGGAGCTATCTAATTCTTGGATAATAGAGAGACTTTTACTAGCAAATGCAGCCGCACTCTGCTTGTTAGAAAAAGGAGATAAAGAGCAGGCTATAGCTTGGATGGAAGGCCTTTTTGATTGGACTGAGGAAGATTTATTATCTGAGGCAAAAAGTAATTCAGATGATTTAGATTGTTGGGTTAATAAACGTATGGAAAATGAAGTAAGCACAACCAAAGCACTGGAAATCATTCGCTCAGAAATGCCTAACATTGAAGCAGTGAGAAATGCGCCAATGGAATCCAAAGAGACACTTCAATTCACCGCCGAAATAGAATTAACTGATTTCGTTCATATTGGCAATGATAAAACGATGGCAGTTGGAAAGATATTTAACGATAACTGCAACCGATTTAAAGATGGAACTCAGATAAGAACTTCATTAGTGCAAAATTCTGAAACTTACAAATCAGACGGATATATTAAAACCCAAAACTCAGTTTATAAGATACGTCACCCAAACAAATAACTGGAAATAATATGGCAGATTTTGGAGGTAGTAATACCCCTCCCGAATTTAAAGATTTATGGCAAACTCCCCTTCCGTTATTTAAAGCACTCGACCTAGAATTTAACTTTACCCTTGATGTAGCAGCATCTGCTCAAAACGCGCTGTGCACACATTATCTCACAGAACGAGATAATGCACTGGAGTCTGACTGGGTGAGCCACGGTGCTATCTGGTGTAACCCGCCTTACTCCAATATTGGGCCGTGGATAGAGAAAGCCACCATCGAATACCAAAAGCAATTACAGCCAGTCGTTATGTTAGTTCCGTCTGATACCTCTGTGGGCTGGTTCAAGTTGGCGCTGGAGACGGTTGATGAAATCAGATTAATAACGGGAGGAAGAGTTCAATTTATACCAGTAGAACAAAGAAAGAGAAATTCAAATACAAAAGGTTCCATGTTTTTAATTTGGCGACCTTTCATTACCCCTCGAAAACTAATAACCACTGTTGATAAAGAATACCTATTCAATATAGGTAATAACGAAATAAGGAAAATAGAATGCAATCACCAAAAATAGCAATATCTATCCCTAGAACCACAGCAGAGAAAATTACTAATCCCGGTAGAGAAGTCCCAGATGAAATATTGGCAGATTTTGTCACAGATCTCGTTGTAGAGGGATTACTGTCGATTAGCTTTCCTGAGTCAGAGGTGAACATCACCATCACCGATGACTAACGAATTCGAGAACGTAAGGAGGAAGGCGGCAAGGGATTGTCAATGACTGATTAATTAAAGAACACAAAAAAGAAGACAGCAATGGATTGCCTCAATTATATTAAATTCATTCAAATAAACAATAAAGATAAATGAGGGTAAAAATGGAAAAACTACTAAGCACAAAACAAGTGTGTGAAACAATTTCTATAAGTAAGCCAACTCTATACAGAAAGATTGGGTCTGGGCAGATACCTAAACCTCTTAAGGATGGCAGGACATCTAAATGGAAAGAGAGTGATATATCGGAATACATCAACTCTCTATCAAGGGCTAGCTATTAATTATATCAAGCAAGGTTTTTTCCCATATATTCATCATCTCCCTCCTCTCTGCCATGTATTCAGCGTGATTATATGCAGCTATCGTTTTATTTCGTTCTGAGTGAGATAGCTGCTTCTCTATCACCTCTCTTCTGAATCCCATCTCATATAGCATTGTTGATGCTGTGGCTCTAAAATCATGACACGTGATCTCCCCGCGCTTAAACCCCATCTTCTCTATTGCATTATTTGGGGTTACAGAGCTTATTTCTTTTGTGCCGTTCACGCTAAAAATTAGGCTATCCCTGTTTTCTTTTGAATTTAGCTTTATGTCATTAAGCAAAGAAATTACATGGCATGACAACGGAACTGAATGGTTCCTGCCCATTTTCATCTTTTCTCCACCTATTACCCATATCTTATTATCAAAATCAAATTCACCCCATGATGAAAATCTAAGCTCAGATTGTCTAACAAAAACAAATGGCAATATTCTAAGGAATGATTTAACTATAAAAGATGAATTTGAGCTATTCAGCCTATCGAAGTACAGTTTTATCTCTTCCCTTGATAGGCACCTTGAGTGATTTGTCTTTGGCTTTATTATTGCGCCAGATAGTGGTTGTGATGGATCATAGTCAGTTTTTAGATTTGATATTGCGTATTTGAATACTGACGCGCACAAGAACCTAACTCTTATTGATACTGACGGAGAACCCGCACTTTCCAGTGATTTCATCACCTTTAATATGTCAGATGATGTTACATCTTTTATAGGCTTGTCACCAAATGCAGGATAACAATTTCTTATCAGTGCTCTTCTGTACTTGTAGATTGTCCATTCACCGATAGTTTTTTCTTTTCTTAATAGCCATTCTTCTGATATTGCTTTGAATGTGTTCTCTTTTTCTTTTTCCTTATCCTCCATTTCCCTTTTTCTTTTATCTGTTGGGTTTATTCCTTCCTTGGCAACACCTCTAGCCCACTCTGCTTCTTCCCTTGCTTTGGCTAAGGTAACATATGGATACTCACCAATAGTGTATCTTCCATCTTTAGTTGGAGTTAACCAAAATCTATACCGCCAAAATTTGGCACCAGATGGCCTAACCTCAAGATATAGCCCTCTCCCATCTGATAGGTTATATGGCTTATCTTTTGGTTTTGCGTTCCTTACCTTTACTTCTGTTAATGACATGACAGGACTCCTGTTAATTCGTTGTCCTGTACGTTGTCCGGTTTTTGATGATATGTCAATATACCAATTGATATCGCATGATACTGATGACCTTGATAAGACTTAGATTATTCAGCTATTGTGATACCAGTTGGGACTTCATGATATCTCAGTTTTTATTTTCGTTGTGAATACTAACTCTCCGGGCATGAAGAGCTTTTCACAGTTTCTGCAAAAACAGGGGGATGCTATCAGACTCGGGCTGAAAAAAAATGATGACCGTTATTCAACAATCACACTGGCAAGCATCATTGAGGCAGTCGGTAACGATAATCAAGTCATATATATTCCCAAAATAAAGCTTTTTAAGCTGGATTTTGACAGAACAAATTCAGAAGTTACATCAAATTGCGCTTCCAATGAAACTATCAATGTTGAATTTAATTACTCTTCCTGCGTGTCATTATTTGATTATCAGGCATTGGAAGATCCAGAAATAAAATCGGCTTTTGAAAGTTTTCTTCTTAAAAACAAACGAGCATCAATAGAAAAATCAGATAACTTTTTTAGCGGTGAATTTTAAAAACAGAAAGTTATAAATTTTAGTTTGAATAATATATTCATATATGATTGTTATATTATTATGTCAGCGTTATTCTGAAACCAGTTAAATTTATTGTTATCGGAGTGATAGACATGTATACGCCTCACAAAATGCAAATGCAGGACAGAGAAGATATTACTAAGTTTATTTCTACTTATAGCTTTGGATTGCTGGTTTCTCCCTCTTTGACCGGAACACATCTTCCTTTAGTCCTGAATCCCGATGAAGGAGAATATGGTACACTATACGGCCATATATCTAAGGCCAACCCACACTGGAAAGAATTAGAAAATCAGCCTGTTCTCGCCGTTTTTACCGGCCCTCATGCCTATATATCACCTACGTGGTATGAATCTGAACACGCTGTACCCACCTGGAATTACACTGCCGTTCACTGTTACGGTGTCACAAAATTTTTAAATAGCAATGAAACTCAATCAGCTTTAGAAGATTTAGTTAATAAATATGAGCCGGGGCTAATGAACAACACGGAGTTAATGCCAGAGGAATATCTCAATAAACAACGTCAGGCAATTGTCGGATTTAAAATCATCATCACAAAAATAGATGCAAAAGAAAAACTGGGGCAGCATAAAAATCAAGGTGATCAAAGAGGCGTTTTTTCCTCTTTGAAGGAAAGTAAAATACCAGATAATAAAGAACTCGCTAATTATATGAAAGTGCGTAACGTCGGAACCGGAGAATAATTAAACAGTCTTTTAACTCTATAAAGATTGTTTATTGCTTGTTTTTATTCATGAGATACAGAAAAGCAGAGGAAAATAGCCGTGGCTATTTTCCTCTGCTTTTCTCTGAACCCATACTGCGCTTATACACAATGGATTTCAAGATGCGTCGCGGCGGCAAGGGAGAGAATCCCCAGGAGCATAGATAACTATGTGACTGGGGTGAACGGGCGCAGCCAACAAAGAGGCAACTTGAAAGACGAAGTGTATATACCATTTTATATAATCGGTAATTCAATATCCTTGAACATTTCTTCAATTTCTTCATTAGATCGCAAGGCAACCGCTTGATCCACAACATTACGGGTTAAATGTGGAGCAAAACGCCAGATGAAATCGTACATGTAGCTACGCAGGAAGCTGCTACGACGGAAACCAATCTTAGTTGTGCTGTAACTGAACTTATCACGCATGTCGATTCGAACCAGATCACTGTCCTGAACCGGCTCTACCGCCATACTGGCAATAACACCTATTCCCAGTCCCAGACGGACATATGTCTTAATCACATCGGCATCTGTCGCGGTGAATACAATTTTAGGTTTAAGTCCTGCACGGTCAAAAGCAACATCCAGCTCAGAACGCCCCGTAAAACCAAAGGTGTAGGTCACAATCGGGTATTCTGCCAGCTCTTCAATGGTTACATTTTGTTTTGTCGCCAATGGGTGATCTTTGGTGACAACGACCGAACGATTCCAGTGGTAGCAAGGCAACATGATGAGATCACTATAAAGATGAAGCGCTTCAGTGGCGATTGCAAAATCACTGTTCCCTTTACAGACCTCTTCTGCAATTTGAGTTGGTGAGCCCTGATGCATATGAAGGGAAACATTAGGATAACGCTCAATAAAACCTTTAATAACAGGCGGTAATGCATACCTTGCCTGTGTGTGTGTCGTCGCAATATATAAAGACCCACGATCAGGGTAAGTGTGTTCACTGGCAACTGAGCGAATCGAATCAATTTTTGACAGAACTTCACGTGAAATACGGACGATTTCCTCACCAGCCGGTGTAACGTGTGTCAGATGTTTTCCACTGCGCGCAAATATTTGAATACCCAGCTCATCTTCAAGCATCCTTACTTGTTTGCTGATCCCTGGTTGAGAGGTATACAATCCTTCCGCCGTAGAAGAGACATTCAGGTTGTGATTAACCACTTCAACGATATAACGTAATTGCTGTAGTTTCATATCAGCACTGTCCCTAAATTGTAATTTATATACGAATGTTTTTTGTAGTTTATATCAGCTCTATATTGCTAACAGTTATTCACTTATAACCATATAGAATATATTTATGTAGACATATAACTACTATAACACTTGCTGTATATATATATAACAAATAATTAGGGACAATAACGATTATTAATTATGGTCTATAAAAATATTATGTTTAAATTCTTCATAAAAACAAAAAAAGCCAGTCCTGAGAACTGGCTTTCCAGAAAAAAAAGTCATATTTTAAGTCAAAAATAAAATATCTGTCTGATTATATTTCAATGGATTGGCTGGCAACCCATTATAATAATCATCACTTTTCTTTGACCGTCCATGTACCATCAACAAAAAATGCTGTCCAACCCGTCGCTTTACCATTTTTCTCTGAAGAGACATATTGTTGTTTTGTCTTACGGCTAAAACGCACAATTGTTTTATTCCCTTCAGGGTCTTCAGTCGGTGCTTCCGCCAGATAACGCAATTTCTCAGGTAAACGGTCTTTAAACTGAGCCAGTTCTTCAACTAAAGGTGCACGTGTTTCACGTGATTTCGGGAATGTGCTGGCAGCCAAAAATACACCGGCAGCCCCATCACGCAGAACGAAATAAGCATCTGACTTTTCACACGGCAACTCAGGTAATGGCACGGGATCTTCCTTCGGTGGTGCAACTTCCCCACTACGCAAGATCTTGCGGGTATTTTTGCACCCTTCGTTTGTGCATCCCATATATTTGCCGAAACGCCCCATTTTCAGGTGCATTTCCGAGCCACATTTATCACATTCAACGATAGGGCCGTCATAACCTTTGATACGGAATTCGCCGTTCTCTACTTCGTAGCCATCACAAGCAGGGTTATTACCGCAGACGTGTAATTTACGCTGGGTATCAATCAAATAACTGTCCATTGCTGTGCCACATTTAGAGCAGCGACGGCGGGCACGTAGCGCGTTCGTTTCCGCATCATCGCCTTCAAGAATGTTCAGTATTTCATTTTCCGGGATCAGGTTAATAGTTTGCTTACAACGCTCTTTTGGAGACAATGCATAACCTGAACAACCTAAAAATACACCTGTCGTTGCGGTACGGATCCCCATCGGGCGACTACAGGTCGGGCATTCAATAGAAGTAATGACCATCGGATTCGGGCGCATTCCGCCTTCTTCCGGGTCTTTGCTGGCGATGTCCAGTTGCTCACTGAAATTGACGAAAAACTCATCCAATACGCCTTTCCAGTTTGCTTCATTGTTTGCAACGTGATCGAGCTGATCTTCCATTCTTGCCGTAAAATCATAGTTCATCAGCTCGTTAAAGTTTTCTTCTAAACGATCGTTGACAATTTCACCCATTTTTTCCGCGTAGAAGCGGCGATTCTCAACCCGCACATAACCACGATCCTGAATGGTGGAAATGATTGAAGCATAAGTAGATGGACGGCCAATACCCCGTTTCTCCAACTCCTTAACCAGTGACGCTTCACTAAAACGCGCCGGTGGCTTAGTAAAATGCTGGCTTGGGAGCAATTTTTGTAAATCAAGGCCAGTCCCTACTTCCACGATAGGCAAAGTGCGGTCATCATCCCCTTTACGCAAAGCAGGCATAACTTTTGTCCAGCCATCAAAACGTAAGGTACGGCCTTTTGCCCGCAATTCGAAATCGCCGGCCTGAACAGTCAGTGTGGTTGAATCGTATTTTGCCGGAGTCATCTGACAGGCAATAAACTGGCGCCAGATAAGCTGATACAATTTCTGGGCATCAGCTTCCATATCTTTCAGTGCTTCAGCCATAATCTCAACATTAGACGGCCGGATAGCTTCATGAGCTTCCTGCGAATTCTCTTTGCTGCTGTAAATATTGGCTTCTTTAGGCAGATATTTATCACCAAAGTTATCACTGATGTAACCGCGCACCATGCTCAAAGCATCCTGACTCAGATTGGTAGAATCAGTACGCATATAAGTAATGTGGCCTGCTTCATATAATTTCTGAGCCATCATCATGGTTTTCTTTACGCCAAAGCCTAACCGGGTACTGGCAGCCTGTTGCAGCGTAGAAGTAATAAACGGCGCACTCGGCTTACTTGATGTTGGGCGATCTTCACGGTCAGTGATCTTATAACTGGCTTTTTCAAGTAAAGAAACGGCAGCCTGAGTCTGTTGAGCGTTAACTGGCTTAAATGGTTTACCCTCTTTATGGGTAACTTCCATATGGAGCTCAACGCCCCCTTTAGCCATGAGATCCGCATATATCTGCCAGTATTCTTCCGGAACGAATGCTTTAATTTCCCGTTCACGATCAACAACAAGACGGACAGCTACGGATTGAACACGGCCAGCAGACAACCCTCTGGCAACCTTTTTCCACAATAATGGTGAAACCATGTAACCAACCACGCGATCCATAAAACGGCGCGCCTGTTGTGCATTAACACGGTCAAGATTCAACTCACCCGGCTTATCAAAAGCCTGAGTAATAGCGTTTTTGGTAATTTCATTAAAAACAACACGGCTGAAACGTGTATCGTCTCCGCCAATGACTTCCCGCAAATGCCAGGCAATGGCTTCTCCTTCGCGATCAAGATCCGTTGCCAGATAAATATGCTGTGCTTTTTCAGCCAGTGTTTTCAGCTCTGCTACCACTTTTTCTTTGCCGGGCAAGATCTGATAATTCGCTTCCCAGCCATGGTAAGGGTTAACTCCCATTCGGTTAACCAGCGCTGTTTTCTCATCTTTTTTAGTTTTCTTTTTATTCTTATCGGTAGATGAGCTCGAACTCTTTTGACTCGTTGTACCACTGGTCGGCAAATCACGGATATGACCAACGCTGGATTTCACAACGTAGTCATTTCCCAGATATTTATTGATTGTTTTGGCTTTTGCCGGGGACTCCACTATAACAAGAGCTTTACCCATAGTTACCTTTACCTAATTATCTTCTTTTCAGATGGCGAAAATTACGAAGTTATGTTGCGGTATATAAAATAGATCTCTTTTTATATTGCGATAGATTCGCAAGATATCAACTAATTTTTATCCCAGACTTTCGCTCAAACACCAAACCCTTTGAAATATATGAGATATTTTATACATAAACGCATACCATGCAATGACATGGCCTAACAGTTGTAAACAAAATCTTCCATCTGCATGACGAAAAGCCCACACTGTACCTGATAAAAAACGATGCGCAACAACTTATTTTTCTGGAAAGCAGAATAGATGCAAACTAGAACACTTCCTGTCAAGCGGCAATTGCTGCTATATAAACCAAATGAAATGATTAGGAAAATTGTGATTTTTGTGCAAGGTAAACTATCTCTCAAGATAGTTCAGACAACATAAGGCAGGAAAAACTTTCTTAATTTACGGAGCGGATAATATGACTGCCATTCTGACCGTGTCATACTATCCGCCATTAATGTAGCTATATGATATTGTTTAATCTATAGTTTACTGCTTGTATCGCCAGATTTACTGTCAGAGCAGTGGCTTCTGGCCTCTTTGCCACCAGCGCATCAGCAATTTATCAGCACTTTCCATTGCACTTCCCATGAAACGTTCTACTACACGCTTACGGCGAGCATAGCCGACTCCAATCACTTCACGGTGTTCAATTTGTGAAATCAGGAAATCATCACTGACACCAATTTCATCAATCAATCCAAGCTCTTTTGCCTGTGTGCCATACCAATACTCACCTGTCGCGACTTTATCGACTTCCAGTGCAGGACGATGATCATGAATGAACGATTTAAATAAGTTATGTGTTTCATTCAATTCTTCCCGGAATTTTTGCCGTCCTTGTTCAGTATTTTCTCCCAACATGGTCAGAGTACGTTTATATTCGCCTGCTGTATGCAATTCGATATCAACATCATTTTTCTTCAGTAACCGATGGATGTTTGGTAATTGCGCGACCACACCAATTGAACCAATGATGGCAAAAGGCGCAGCAATAATACGATCAGCCACACACGCCATCATATAACCACCACTTGCCGCCACTTTATCTACCGCGATTGTCAGTCGGATACCTTTGTTTTTCAAACGAGCCAGTTGAGATGCAGCAAGCCCATAACCATGCACCACACCACCGGGGCTTTCCAGACGTACCAGAACTTCATCATTTTTATCAGCAACAGCCAGAACCGCACTGATCTCTTCACGCAGAGAATCTACTTCATGGGCATCCATACTGCCCTTGAAGTCAAGCACATAAAGACTGGTTTTCGGTTCGCTCTTCAGGCCGCTTTTTGCCTCAGCCTTTTTCTGCTTGGCTTCACTTTTTTGCTGTTTTTTCTGCTCTTTCTGCCAGATTTTCAGCTCTGCCTCACTCATTCGAGCCTGCTGCATCTGACGTTGTTTTTCCTTATAAGTTTCACCAAGATTGGTCAGGCGCAATTCGCCTTTGTGCATTGTCTTACGCACACCAACTCCAATACAAAATACTACCAGAACGACGACTGCCAGGACGATAGTCACTACTTTTGCCAAGAACAGTCCGTATAGAGAAACATACTCCACAGATCCACCTTTCTTCATTAATGATGAACAATATATATTTCATTTTAACTAAAAACCTGAAACAGTGCTCTAACAGTTTATCTTGCTTCTGTTCCGTCAAATCTACTTCAGAAAAAATAATTAATATAATTTATCTATTTTCACAAAAAAGAAAGCAGATAAACTTTTGTCAATTTGACGAAAACACGAAGTTTTGTTCTGATAAGACGCTATGTGCTACACCTATCTACCCGCCAGATTTAAAAACTGTTTATAGAAGAGAGTCAGATGTTAGATTACCAACCAAAGAATGACCTGCTGCAACAAAAAATCATTTTAGTCACTGGTGCCGGTGATGGTATTGGTCGTGAAGCTGCACTAACTTATGCCCGGCATGGTGCACAGGTTATTTTGCTTGGGCGCACAACGGCAAAACTGGAAGTAGTTAAACAGCAAATCGAAAATGAAGGCGGCTTACCTGCGGCTATTTATACGATGGATCTTTTAACTGTCACAGCTAATGAATGCCAGACTTTTGCTGACGAGCTGGCACGGCATTATCCCCGTCTGGATGGCGTATTACATAACGCAGGTTTATTGGGGGTTGTCGCGCCCATCACAGAACAGCCCGTCCAACTTTGGCATGATGTGATGCAGGTGAATGTCAATGCCACATTTATGCTGACTCAGGTACTGATCCCACTACTATTGAAATCCCCCTGGGGTTCTTTGGTATTTACCAGTTCCAGTGTAGGGCGTGAAGGCAGAAGTGGCTGGGGAGTTTACTCTGTTTCCAAATTCGCCACAGAAGGTCTGATGCAGGTTTTAGCACAGGAATATCAGGAAACGTCCCTGCGGGTTAATTGCATTAATCCGGGTGGAACCCGTACCAGTATGCGTGCCAGTGCATTTCCTGATGAAAATTCCGCCAAATTAAAAACACCTGCCGATATTATGCCCGTTTATCTTTACTTAATGGGAGATGACAGCCAGCATGATTCAGGTATCAGTTTTGATGCACAACCGGGCCGCAAAGCGGGACCAGCCGAATAATGACAAGAGATAACAGCCAGTACCAAAAAAGGCAGCAACGCCTGAAAGAAAAAGTCGATGCCCGCATCGCTGCCGCACAACAAGAGCGCGGTATTGTTATGGTTTTCACTGGCAATGGAAAAGGGAAAACAACGGCTGCATTCGGGACTGTCACCCGCGCCGTTGGTCATGGTCAACGTGCTTGCGTCATCCAGTTCATTAAAGGAACATGGGAAAACGGAGAAAAAAATCTGCTGGAAAAAAATGGGGTTGAGTTTCATGTTATGGGAACCGGATTTACCTGGGAAACCCAAAATCGAGAAACAGATACTCACGCCTGTCAGTCAGTATGGCAACATGCCTTAAGATTGTTATCCGATCCTTCAATCCAGCTTATTGTGCTTGATGAACTCACGTATATGGTCAGTTATGGGTATCTGGAACTTCGCGAAGTTCTGACAGCACTGAAACAGCGCCCTGCCAGACAGTCAGTTATTATTACCGGACGAGGTTGTCACCGTGAGTTGCTTGAATTTGCCGATACCGTGACAGAGATGCGGCCGGTCAAACATGCCTTTGATGCGGGAATCAAAGCCCAGAAAGGTATCGATTGGTAAGCAATATGGCGGGTAAAAATTATTGAGTGATGGGAGCCGCTGTTTGAAAGCGCAATAAGCGCTAAACAGCGGCCTGAGAAGATTAACGGCCTTTAGGTGTCGTTTTTCTTCCTGTGTTCTGGCGGGAACTACTTGCAGGACGTTTTCCTGCCGGGCGAGAAGCTACCTGAGCATGTCGCCTTACTGCACGACGGATCTGATTGGCTTTGAGACGGCGCTGGTCGCGTTCAACCGCAACTTTGGATACAGTCTCTTCATTCAGCTCAACCAACTGACGCAAATAGTTAGTCTGTTCCAGACCTAATTCAGTCCAGCCACCACGAGGTAAACCTTTCGGCAGATCAATATCACCATAACGAACGCGGATCAAACGGCTGACCTGCACGCCAACGGCTTCCCATAAACGTCTGACTTCGCGGTTACGCCCTTCCGTCAGAGTAACGTTATACCATTGGTTAATACCTTCCCCACCTTTAAACGAAATCGTCTTAAATGAAGCCGGGCCATCTTCCAACTGGACACCTTGTGTCAGTTGGCGCAGTTTTGCGTTATCTACTTCACCAAAAACACGAACCGCATATTCACGTTCAACTTCACGGCTTGGGTGCATCAGGCGGTTTGCCAGTTCACCATCTGTTGTAAACAGTAACAGACCACAAGTATTGATATCCAGACGCCCAACGGCAATCCAGCGTGCATCCTGCATTTTTGGCAAACGGTCAAAGACTGTCGGACGGCCTTCCGGATCATGGCGGGTACACAACTCACCTTCAGGTTTATAGTAAGCCAGAACACGGCAAACTGTTTTTTGTGACTCTTTGATATTTAAGATCCGGCCGTCAAAGCGGATTTTTGTGCCGGGTTTAACTTCAATACGATCACCCAACGTTGCGATCTTGCCATCAATACTGATGCGCCCCTGTTGAATATATCCTTCAATTTCACGGCGGGAGCCATGACCAGAACGCGCAAGAATTTTTTGTAACTTTTCTGTTTTATCGCTCATTGAGCAACCTCTGCTGTCGCCTTCACAGGCGTCGTATAATAAAAAAATAATAAAGTGGTTATCTTATAAAAAAGGCGTTACATCGCCTTCGCCTTCGCGAAGAACCACTGGTGAATCTTCGGTTAAATCCACTACCGTTGTCGGTTGCTGCCCAAGATAGCCACCGTGAATGATTAAATCAACCTGTTTACCCAGCGCATCTTTAATCTCTTCCGGATCAGATTCCGCAAAATCATTTCCGGGTAAAATCAGACTACATGACATCAGAGGCTCACGCATTGCCTCCAACAACGCTAATGCTATAGGGTTCGATGGAACACGCAGCCCTATCGTCTTACGTTTCTCATTCATTAAACGGCGCGGCACTTCTTTTGTCGCCTGCAGGATAAATGTGTAATTACCGGGTGTATTATTCTTAATTAGCCGGAATGCCTGATTACTCACATGGGCATAAGTCGCAATTTCTGATAAATCACGACATACCAGCGTAAAATTGTGCCGCCCATCCAGTTGACGAATTCGGCATATACGGTTCATTGCTTCCTTGTTTTCGAGGCAGCAGCCAATAGCATAACCTGAATCAGTAGGATAAATGACAACTCCGCCCTTTTTCAGTACTTCCACACTCTGGTCAATAAGACGCATCTGTGGATTGTCAGGGTGGATATAAAAAAACTGGCTCATAACAATAACCTCTACTTCTATGCAGCTCCGCTCTGTGACCAATCGTGCCATATCGGTACAACATCACCGGGTAACCACAAATTACGACCGAGTTCTATCCATGAACAAGGCTGGTGAAAATCAGACCCTAATGATACTTTCAGCCCATATTCTCTTGCCAGTTGACCAAGTTGTTGCCTTTCATTAGGTGCTTGTTGGCATTGTGCAACTTCCATTGCATCACCACCATGTTGTTTAAACCAGATAATCAAGCGTTTCAGCCATTTCATTGACAAACCATATCTACCGGGATGAGCAATCACTGCCTGTCCTCCGGCCTGATGAATGGTTTCAACTGCCTGCTCGATTGTACACCATTGAGGCGGAACATAACCGATTTTTCCTTTCGCCAGATATTTTTTGAAAACCCGCTGGATTGTCGGCTCAATTCCCACTTCAATCAGGTAACGGGCGAAGTGCCCGCGAGTGACCTGTCCGCCATTGGCTAGCCGGGATGCACCTTCCCAAGCACCGGGAATACCAGCTTTAGCTAACCGATGCCCGATTTCAATGCCACGCTCTTTTCTTAAATTAACCTGATTAGACAGGAATGATTTTAAGGCAACGGAGTTAATATCAACATTTAACCCAACAATATGAATTTCCATATTTTGCCATAACGTTGAAATTTCAACGCCGGAGATTAATTTCATAGGCAACTCATTCTGCCTAATATGGTTTAAAGCTGCCGGAATACCTGCCGTTGTATCGTGATCCGTAATTGCCAGTACATGAATGCCCATGGAAATCGCTCTGTCCACGAGCTGATCAGGTGATAAAACGCCGTCTGAAGCAGTCGTATGACTATGTAGATCATAGCGTTTTGTCATTTCACTGATGGCTTCAGTCATTGTTCTTTACCTGTGTGTTGGATGAAAAGCAGGCGCACTGTCTATCAGCTATCAGGCGATATGACGTACAAAGCGGGAATGATACCACAGTGATGGCGTTGCAGGGGCTAAATACCGAATAGACTTCGTTATTTAGATGAAAAAGAGAAACCCTATCGAACTATGATAATCGTATCAGGTTCGATAGGGTTGAAATAGCATGTCTATTCACTGTATCTATTTTTATCAAATCGTAGCAATTAAAAGATAAAGTCTTTATTTCATATATAGACGATAACAAAACTTGCTTTCTGTCTGAATGGGTTTCCCACAAAATGTTCCAGAACTAGAAACTGTTAATTTGTACCAACCTAAATGTTTAAGGTTTACATCAAAACTCCAGTACCCCTTATCATCAGCAGTTATGCTACCTGCACCAACATTTCCTGATATCATTGTTTCGCTAGCGCTATGACACCTATAACTCCTTCCATAATCCAGGATATCATATGACACTTCCATTTTCGGTTGTGAATATCCCCCTATAAACATATCTATTGAAGAACTATACGTAGAAAAAATTCCCCCATCTACTGGTTGGGAGATACTCAAAATAGCCGCATTCACATAATCTACTTTCTCATTTTCATGGATATGACCGTTCACTGTAATAGTCTGCTTCGCTTTTACCTGATACCTTCCCGGCGTTACATTCTCCAGAGTACAGTTCCATGAACCATCCGTTGTTGAAACTTGTACAGGGCCGCATTTATAGGCATTGTCACCTACCGATAAAGAAATATCAGCACCCTTTGTTGCTGTTCCTGTAATTGGAATAGAAATAGTTTCATCTGGGGCTGTACATATAGGAGCTGCCGTAGGATTAATCGTAATATCGCGCATATAGATCACATCAAAATTGCGTATTACAGGCTTACCTGATGCCATATTATCTACCCATTGCTGGGCCTTGAGCTTATATGAGCCCGGAATTGATTCCATTACCGGACAAGACCAACTCTGATATTCATCAACATAAACACTACAACTCAGCGTGTCTGCAACCAGTGTGTCTGAAATATGTACGGTGATAAGAGCACCGGCCTGTCCTTTACCGGTGATGGTATAGGTTGGAGTTGTGATTTGCTCCCCTTCTTCAGGTGCCAATATGCGCATTTGCAAATTATCCCCATAGCGCACTTTAAAGCTCCGATTAACATGGGAGCCGGCATCATCCACCACCGTCACATGATAATCTCCCGGCACAGAACTATAAGGCCCGCATGTCCATGTATAATTATGTTTATTGAGCTTCGCGGAGCACTCATCATGACCAGCGAATGCTTTGACTGTCACTGAGTTAATCTTCTCCTGCATCGTGCCACTAAAAGTATATGAAGGGGCTTTTATAACTTCGTCTTCTTTAGGAAACTGTACTGTTAGTGCATCTTCTCCCACATAAAATGCCACTTTGGCTGTAGATTGCTTCACCTTATCCAAAAAGGCTGTTGCTACCAATTTTTTTTCTCCTTTAACGGAGGTATCTAACCCGCTAATTCCTTGCCAATGCCCCTTATCATCTACAGTGATGCCATTCTGACAAACCTGCGATAACTCTTTTACATCCAGGCATACTGTCGTTCCCGGTACTCCGGTACCCGTTGGCAGGATATTTGCGAGATACTTATATAAGCCACCGTTATGTGGTTGCGTGATAGTGACTGATTTAGTGGTTTTAGTCTGGACTTCAAAAGAAACAGATGAATGTGAATTTTGTGTATCATCAATAAACTGCTCTGCGGATACAGTATATTTCCCCTCTTCCGGATGATAAGGCCCACAGGACCATTTACCTGATTCATCAACAGTGGTAATACAATCTTTAGCATTACCAAACCCTTTGATGTATACATTCGCATTCTCTTCCCCAGTTCCTTCAATCGTAAAAGGGAGAGTTGTTATTTTTGCGCCATGAGTAGGGTGAGTAATATCTATCTTTGTTTTGGCGACGACATATTTGCGAGTAACTTCAGAAGTCCTTTCATAATTACCTCCAAACTCCGTCGATTTTGTTTCTTTATACTGAGCCGCATATATATAAAACGTCCCTTCATTTGATGCTAATAATGCAGGTTTATTAGGACAAGCCCATTTCCCTTTTGAATCCACAGTAGTAGAACAGATCATTCCCTCATTAGACCTCGGGAGTGTCATGTTTTTGGGTGGTAGAAAATCTTTTGCCCCAGTAACGATAATTAATTGATTAGGGCTTCCCTGACCTTCTATGGATATCCCGTCATCTAGCCTATATTGAGCCCCCTTGGCAGGCGAGGTAATACGTATAGGGACAGTAAAATGCCAGGTAATAGGATCTCCGACATGTGCCTTATTGTGAGTTTCCTGTAATTTAATCGTATAAGTATCTCCACCTGAAATAGCATCAGGCTGAATAACCAAATTCCAAAAGAAGCCAAGACCAGTACTGAATGGAGAGTTAGCTAATGAAGACACACCGCCAAAAATTGCTCCGAATATATCACCGAGAAAACCACCAAAACCACCACCTCCCCCACCAGCTCCTCCACCTCCTCCACCTCCTCCGGAACCACTTAATGAGCCAGAAAGGCGAATTGGATTATCCGGATCAACAGTTGAATTATCTTTAGGATTCTCTACTTCAAATTTTTTCTTGTCCGGATCATCATCATCATTGTCATCTTCAATAGTCAGGCGTGTAGTATCTTTAGCGACAACTTTACCTTCGTTCATTAGTTCAGCAATTATTTCATAAGTTCCTACAGGAAAAATGATTGGATCTCTACACTCCCAATTACCATTATCACTTACAACAGCGCCGGTACAAATAGTCGTTTCTTTAGCCAGTTTTTGGTTATTCCCCTCCGATTCAGATAAAGAAGGATCTATTTTACGCCTTTTAACATCAACCTCATCGCCGGGAACATTAGAACTACCTGATACATAACTTGGCGTTCCTTCTGTAATCGTCTCTCCTTTGGAGGGTGTTTCAGTCTTAATGTCAGGTGTTTTTATTACAAAATAAGTTTTGTCAACAGATGAAATATTCCAATACTCTCTAAATCCCTTCAGCCCCACAGGATGATATGTATCTGCCACTTCGATATAGTAAGTCCCGTCTTCTAATTGATAATCTGGTAATTTAATAACCCAAGTAGGAGGGCTACCTTCTAGTGGAATAGGCAAAAAGTCATGAGTTCCATCTAATGTTATTAGGGAGTATGTTTCTTTGCCCTTATCTTTCATGTGGATAGAATATTCGGATGGTAAAATAATATCACCATTTGGCCAGGTATATTCACTTCTATCACCTCCATCGCCTTTAAATTCCCGACTACTTTGATTTGCAGGATCTATCGGTACTGGTTTTTCATCCGTAAATTTATATTCTTTTCTAAACGCCGGGAATAAATAGCCTCCTTGTAAATGCCCTTTATTCCAAAAAGCTTGATCAAGTGGGTCAACATGGTCAATTTTCTGTGTTATAAAAATATTAAAACCTCTCAGGTTATCACTTGGTTTATCTATTTTGTCGTTAAGCATATACTTTGTACCAGAATAATCATTACCACAATCAAAGTATAAGCGATCAAAGAAACAAAAAAATTTAGCTGAATTATTCAACTCCAGCTGAAAAGGAATCATTTTTCCATACTGTTTTTCCTGACTAACTTTTATACTTGGTCTTTTTATTTCTTTAGGCTGAAATAATATATTAACCTGATCATAAAGATGCACTTCCTTTGTTTCTTGTCTCGCTGTGATTGTATAATTCCATTCTATTTCTCCAACGGGATTTTCAATTCCCTCAAGGTCTTGTTTTATAGTGCATGACCAAATCCCATATTCTGTTGTTTTTATTGGCTGCTTGGGGCCAACATCCTTACATAAATTATCTTGAGTATATTTAATCTTATTTATATTAGATTGCAGTATAAGCCGCACTTCTGACTCAGGATCTGCATACCCACGAATTGTAAAATACTTAGTAAATACAGTTGACTTATCTGCCGGGTAAACAATACCAAATTCCTTTGAAATGGAAGATATTTTTGCTTGTATGTTATCTTCTCTCCATTGTATAGCTTTAGACAAACCATCTGATGACTCTTTCGCTATAATCGTTACATTTTGCTCTTCTTCTTTATTAATTCCCTCAGTGAAAAATTCACTATTCGGGATACTACACGTCCAATTACCTTCACGACTAGTAACATCGTTACATTTAAATGTTTTGGAGGGAGCGTCATTAATAGAATAAATGAGTTCCATTGAGCTTTTCGGCCTTCCCCATCCCTTAATAATAATATATTCACCTCTCTTTCTTAAATGTCCATTCCAGTCTGGATTTTCAATCCAGATTTGTTTCATATTCTGAGAAAACCATTTTCCAGGAGAAAAGCTATTGATAAAGTTTATCTTATTATTATGTTTTCCTGTCACATCTGAAACTACAAAAAATGGATAATAACTATTATGAGTATCCCCCTCTTTTACACTAGGAGCATCAAACCCAAAGGAATTAACACCAATAATGGTGTTATTCCAAATAATCGGACCACCAGAATCACCATGTTGTATAACTCCGGGAGTTAATCCTTCTTTTTCATTTGCCTTTAGAATTAATCCATTACCATTACGAGAATCGAAAGCAGGAGAGACAATGATAGTATCAGCACGGTATTGCTTATTACCCTTATTGTCCTGTTCTTTTCCTGATTCTTTATCAATTCCTCTATATCCATATCCATAGACATCAGCGTAATAATATTCACTATTTATTTTTTCATAAGCTTCATCATAACTGAAAAAACGACGAATTCGACCATATTCTTTCCCATCCAATTCTAATGGCTTATCCAGCTTTAAAATTGCCAAATCATGTCGATCAGGCTCAAATCGCCCAGGAATATTCATCGGTATAAAACCATGGATAGATGCCGTCATTTTTTGACCATTAGGACTAACCACATAATAAATTGACTCTTTCTTTGTTTTCGTCTTTTCACAATGTGCCGCGGTTAGAACATACTTTGGTGCAATCAATGAACCTGAACATATACTATTCCCTTTATCATGTTCATCATTTTTATCATCTTTATAGTAGATATCAACCACCCAAGATTTACATTTATCGCTGCTAGTCTCATTACAACTTTCTTCTCCTCCTGCAATAGCTTTCAAGGGAGTAGATTTAAATTCATTTTCAGCAAATGAATGATTAAAATGTAATAAAGAAAATAATAATATAAATAGAGTTCTAACAATAATCATTCCAATCTCCTTAAATATTAAGGCGATGATTAATTTTGAGCAACGCAATCCATCCCACGATCGCTACCGGTGCATTTAAACGTTTTTTCACCTCTACCAGCATAATCATCAGAATCATCAGATTCTTCTTTAAATATAAAGATATACTCTCCTCTATTTGCATAATTCTTATATCCATATTTCCAGTCACCATTCTCATCAGAAGCAGCCTTTTCTAAAAGACCAAATCCATCAAGTGATATTTCAACATACACATTTAAATCCATATAAGAAATGTCAGTAATAGTTGGCATCGCTGTTCCATTAAACAGAGTAAAAAAACTGTCCTTTTCAGGTACTACAGAAAAAATTTTAGAGCTAAGTATTACTACTTTATCTTTCTCATTGGTAAGGAGCTCACCAGATAAACTTTTGCCAACAGCGTTAATGGTGATAAAGCCCATTGGTACATCCTGAGCTTCATAGCTCCAATAACCATTATCAAAAATGGCAGGCGATTGTGAATCATTAGTATCATATGATACATAAACGATAATATCGTTATTTACCGTACCTTCAATTGGAATATTCTGTGTATTTTCAGTACCTGATGAAATTCGTTCCTCTTTTTTAGGCTTCGTTATCTTCACAGAACATTCTTCCGTAGAATAATCCACGCTGGACATTCCTCCGGGTAAGAGAGATTGATGAGTAGCCTGCAATTCTGATGAAGGATCGGAAACCTGTGCTTTATAATTAATAGAACAAACAGCCTCTAAACCTTCCAGACTCCATTCACCTGTATCTGTATCAACAGTCGGCGTATAACTTTTTGCTGGTGAATAAATAGACCCATCACGATTATAACCCGTGATTTGAACTTGCATGTGTTTTTCATCATCCGCTGTATCACTATTTATCCGACCCGATAAGCTGTATTTTCCGGGAGGAATAGTTTGCCCATCCTGCATTGACGTAATCGTTTCTCCACATGGAGGACCATTAAACGTTACCCCCGAGTTTTCCATATCAGCAATACTCACTGTGCCGGTAATACCGCACGGCATCCAGAGATGTGCCGTCCAATTATCGCCATCACCTGTAGGCTGAGTTGAATAACTGTTGCTATCGAAACTGGTGACAAGATCAGGCCAGCCTCCATCTTCACTATGGCCTGTTCCTGAAACAGTAATATAGTTATTGCCAACGGTGGAATTAGGTTTCGGGCTGGTTATCTTTGCCGGGCAACTTTGTACAGAATAATTGACTTCTGGTAGACCCGGCATTCCCGATGTATCAATATAGCCTGAAGACACAGATGAAGAAGCTTTATACTTAATGGAACAAACAGCCTCTATATCTTCCAGACTCCATCGACCTGTATCCGTATCAACAGTCGGCGTATAATTCTTTGTTGGTAAATAAATCGACCCATCACGGTTATAACCCGTAATTTTAACCTGCATACGTTTTGATTCATCAATCGTATCGCTATTCACCAGACCAGATAAACTGTATTTTCCAGCAGGAATAGTTTGCCCATCCTGCATTGAAGTAATTGTTGCACCACACCAGGGACCAAATAACATTACGCCAGCATTAACTACATCTTTAATTTGAATGTCACTCTTGATATAACAAGGCCACCAGATTTGCGCCATCCAATTATCACCATCACCTGTAGACCGAGTTGGATAAGTTTCACTCCAAACAAAGGCGTAAATCTCAGGTAAGCTTCCATCTTCATTGAGCCCTTTCCCTAAAATTGTAGTATAGTTGTTGCTTAACTGTGTTCCCGATTTAGGAGATGTAATTCTTGGCGACTCCCAGTTTTTATCATCTTTTATAGTGATAGTAATGTTATAATCGTCTGTAATAGGTGTTCCATCGTTATTTAAACAATCATTCCCACCACAATCGGCGGAAACCTCTAACCCACATCCTCGTTCCGTATCAACATGGTAAAACCAACCCATCCCTGGGCCGAGGAGCGCGAACGGATTATAAGAAAAAGTCAAATCAACATAGCAATTTTTATATTCTTTATTATTAAAATAAGTTGTTGCTGTCCAACTAATGCTTTTTGCTACTTGAGAACATACAGGAAAAGAAAAAACGCTGTTTCTAATTTCAATTTGTTGTGTTTTTTCGTCTCCCGCCTTCAAATCAATACTTTTTTCTCCTGAATTATACATACAATGATCGTCGTTTCGATAAAGATTTAATTTATCATATTTACTCGCGTTCTTAATTGTTAAATTGTAATAAGAAGAAGGAGGTACTAAAAATGGCTTTCTTTTCGGTTTATCTTGGTTATTTATCTTATAGGGAACAATAACATTTTTATCTAAATCAATTGCACTAGAGTTATGAAAAAAAATTGGGGTAATAAAAAACAACATGGCATATAAGTTTATTTTTTTCATAAGATAATAGCTCATTAAAAAATAATGCCGTTGATGAAAAACAACAGAAGTAATTCACAATAAATTCATAAAGAGCAAAATTCAATCAATTGTGTTTATAAAAAATGAGCCATCTGTTATAGATTTAAACTACTGATCGATACAACCCATTCAATATACACAGAAGAAAAATACATCGAAAAAACGGTTGACAAGTAAACACAGACCCAGTTTACTAGTACGCAAGATTTGCTTGTTGAACACATATTACTAACACTCTACTTTAACAAGGCACTTACGATGATCACACTTATGAAAGCAGCTCAAAACATGCGTTGGTGGCCCAGTTTCCCATTCAGGGCGGTTGAGTAGCACACATAAGTCGAGATCCAAAGTGCCAATAACCCGCTCTGAAAAGCGGGTTTTTTTATACCAATTTTCTGTAGAAAAAGATAACAAAAGAGGTGGGTATGATGGGTAAAAAATTTAATATTTCGATAAATCAACGAGAGACAGTCTACCAGTCTGATCCAACGTTGCTTTTCAATGAATTATGCAATAATCGGCCAGCAACATTATTGTTAGAATCAGCGGAAGTTAACAGTAAGAACGCTATCAAAAGCATGCTGATTATTGATAGCGCTATGCGTATTACCGCTAATGGCCGACAGGTTGATTTTGCAGCGTTAACTGAAAATGGCAAAAATCTGCTGCCCATCTTAGCCGGCCTACTATCAGAAAAAGCTCAGATCACTCTCAAAGCACACACTCTTCAGGCTCAATTTCCTGTTATTGAGGAAAATTTAGATGAAGACAGCCGTTTAAAAGCCGATTCTGTTTTTGATGCATTACGTGCTCTGACTCAATTATCCACCCTAACTGAAGATTCTGATGCCATTTTTTCAGGCGGATTATTTTCCTATGATTTAGTAGCAGAATTTGAACAGCTTCCCATACTCAAAACCTCTCAGCGCTGCCCAGATTTCTGTTTTTATCTGGCAGAAACCATGATGGTGATCGACCATCCGCGCCAGCACGCCATGTTGCAAACAACACGATTTGGTGAATCAAAAGCAGAAGAACAGCGCCTTGACGAACGTTTATCTGCACTGGAAAACATCATTGCTCAGCCTCGTCAACCCTTAACGCCCGTAACATTACCGGTTATACAAATTTCCTGTAACCGGAGTGATGAACAGTATGCCGATATCGTTCAGCAATTACAGGGTTTTATCCGGCGGGGTGATATATTTCAGGTCGTTCCATCCCGGCGTTTCACGTTGCCCTGCCCAGCACCACTGAATGCGTATCACACCCTGAAAAAACTAAATCCAAGCCCGTATATGTTTTTCATGCAGGATCAGGATTTTTGCCTGTTTGGTGCTTCCCCTGAAAGTGCCCTTAAATATGATGCCGACAGCCAGCAAATTGAAATTTATCCAATCGCGGGCACACGCCCCCGTGGACGCAATGCAAGTGGCGAACTAAATGCAGATCTGGATAGCCGGCTTGAACTAGAAATGCGTACCGATGCTAAGGAATTATCCGAACATATCATGCTGGTTGATTTAGCCCGTAATGACATAGCGCGTATTTGTGAACCAGGTAGCCGCTACGTTGCTGATTTAATGAACGTTGACCGCTATTCATTTGTTATGCATCTTGTTTCCCGGGTGGTCGGTACACTGCGCCACGATCTGGATATTTTCCATGCCTATCAGGCCTGTATGAATATGGGAACACTGACAGGTGCGCCGAAAGTCCGGGCGATGCAACTTATTGCGCAATATGAGAATGAACGCCGGGGCAGCTATGCCGGGGCAGTGGGTTATTTCACCGGTAAAGGGGATTTTGACACATGCATTGTGATTCGTTCTGCCTATGTAGAAAACGGGGAAGCAACGGTTCAGGTCGGAGCCGGTATCGTTCTGGATTCCGTTCCACAATCTGAAGTTCAGGAAACCCAGAGCAAATCCAGAGCCGTCATTCACGCTATCGCTCAGGCTCATAACACGGAGGTAACATTCTAATGGCAAATATTCTTCTGATCGATAATGTTGACTCTTTTACCTACAATCTTGTGGATCAACTACGCTGTGGGGGTCATCAGGTTGTTATCTACCGTAATACGGTATCCGTCGAGATAATCATGGCTCAACTGGAAAACATGGTATCACCATTACTGATGCTATCTCCGGGCCCCGGAAAACCCTCAGAAGCCGGGTGTATGCCACAATTACTTCAGCAGGTTATCGGTAAAATCCCCGTGATCGGTATCTGTCTCGGGCATCAGGCAATTATCGAAGCCTATGGTGGCAATATCTCAGCCGCCAGTGAAATTCTGCATGGCAAATCAACATTAGCGACTCATGATGGGCTGGCTATGTTTTCCGGTTTACCTAACCCGCTTCCCGTTGCCCGTTATCACTCTCTGGTGGGTGTAAATATTCCGGCAACACTGATTGTTTCCGCTTATTGTCACGATACAGTAATGGCAGTTCGTCACGACGAGAACAGAGTGTGTGGATTCCAGTTTCACCCTGAATCCATCCTGACAACGCAGGGAACCCGCTTACTTGAGCAAACACTGGCATGGGCACTAAATTCACAGGAATCGGGGCAATAAAAGGGAGGATGGGAAAATGCAATTAATTTTAGAAAAACTATTTAATGCTCAGGCACTGACCCAGCAAGAAAGCCAAAAACTTTTTACTGCTATTATTTGTGGCGAGCTGAGTGAGCCTCAACTCGCGGCCGTACTAATCAGTATGAAACTACGCGGTGAACAGCCTCAGGAAATTGCCGGGGCTGCACAGGCACTATTAGCCAATGCCTCTCCATTTCCACGCCCTGACTACCCTTTCTGCGACATCGTCGGAACAGGTGGTGACGGAACAAACAGCATCAATATCTCGACAACCAGCGCTTTTGTTGCCGCAGCCTGCGGCCTTAAAGTGGCAAAGCATGGCAATCGCAGCATTTCCAGCCGCTCAGGATCATCTGATTTACTGGCTGAGTTTGGTATCGCACTCAATGCCAGTGCTGAAGAATCCCGTCGGGCACTGGATGAAATCAGCATCTGCTTTCTGTTTGCTCCGCAGTACCACAGCGGATTTCGTCATGCAGTTAATGTTCGCCAGCAACTGAAAACCCGTACTTTGTTTAATGTACTTGGTCCGTTAATCAATCCTGCTCGCCCGCCTCTTGCCCTGATTGGTGTTTACAGTCCGGAATTGGTGAACCCTATTGCTCAGACATTACAGGTATTGGGGTTTCAGCGTGCTGCGGTCGTACATAGCGGTGGCATGGATGAAGTCGCCTTACACGCTCCGATTCAGGTTGCTGAACTTAACCATGGTGAAATTATCCAATATCAGTTAACAGCAGAAGACTTTGGGCTGCCAAATCATCCGATATCATCACTCAGTGGAGGAACACCACAAGAAAATCGTCATATGACGAGCTTATTATTACAAGGACAAGGTAAAAAAGCGCATGTCGATGCGGTGGCTGCCAATGTTGCTCTTTTGATGAAAATACATGGTCAGGAAGATTTACGGCAAAATACACAACAGGCATTAGACACGATTTATAGTGGCCGGGCCTATGAAAAAGTGATCGCACTAGCAGCAGGGATTTAATCATGAAAAGTAATGTATTACAGAAAATAGTTGAAGATAAGGCGTTATATCTCATCACCCGCAAGGCTGAACAGCCGCTGGAGAGTTTTCTGGATTCTGTTGTACCGAGCCATCGCCGCTTTTATCAGGCACTGACTCACAAACAGACCGTTTTTATTTTGGAGTGTAAAAAGGCGTCTCCTTCAAAAGGTTTAATTCGGTCTGATTTTGACCCGGTACGCATTGCTAAAACTTACCAGCCTTATGCGGCTGCGATCTCAGTACTGACCGACGAAAAATATTTTCAGGGCAGTTATGATTTTCTCCGTATGGTTAGTGCAACCGTACACCAACCTGTTCTGTGTAAAGACTTCATCATTGATCCCTATCAGGTTTATCTGGCCCGCTATTATCAGGCAGATGCTATCCTGCTGATGCTTTCCGTGCTTGATGATGATACCTATCGCGAACTTTCCGCTCTGGCACATAGCCTTAATATGGGAGTATTAACGGAAGTCAGTAATGAAGCTGAACGCCACCGGGCAGTTGCTCTGGGAGCAAAAGTCATTGGCATCAATAACCGTGACCTGCGCGATCTGTCCATCGATTTACAACGTACCCGAAAACTGGCCGCCGGTTTACCAAAAGAGACTATCGTTATTAGCGAATCAGGTATTCACAGCCACCAACAGGTACGTGATTTAAGCCAGTTTGCTCACGGTTTTCTGATTGGCAGTGCTTTAATGGCTCAGTCCGATTTAGATCTAGCGTTACGACGACTGATTCTGGGTGACAATAAAATTTGTGGTTTGACCCGTCCACAGGATGCCAAAGCTGCATTGCAGGCGGGAGCTGTTTATGGTGGCCTGATTTTTGCTGAAAAATCACCACGCAGAATTAGCCAGCAACAAGCGCAACAAATTATTAATGAGGTTCCTTTATTATATGTTGGCGTATTCCAGAATCAGCCCGTTGATTTTGTCTGCCAGACTGCCCGGGCGCTTTCACTGACAGCCGTTCAATTACATGGTAATGAAGATCAGCCCTATATTGATGCACTTCGTTCTTTATTGCCGGAAAATTGTGAAATCTGGAAATCCGTTGATATGTCGAAAACTGAAGTATTTTCCGGTCTCTCCAATATTGATCACTTATTATTGGATAATGGTTCCGGCGGTACAGGAAAAACGTTTGACTGGAAATTAATTGATAAAGGTTCTCAACATAACAGTGTTCTCGCGGGTGGTTTAAATGCTGAGAACTGTCGGCAGGCCGCCGCATTGGGTTGTTACGGACTGGATTTTAATTCCGGTGTCGAAATCCAACCCGGGATTAAAAGCAGCCAGAAAATAAAACAAGTCTTCCAACAATTACGCTGCTACCCGTAATCTTTCAGATAACTAATATTCAGACAGAAAGTGGAAAATGAAAATAATGAGTAAATTAAATCCGTATTTTGGTGATTTTGGCGGGCAATTCGTCCCCCAAATTCTCGTCCCTGCCCTTGATCAATTAGAAGAAGCATTTATCGAGGCAAAAAATGATCCTGAATTTCAGCAAGAATTTCATAACTTACTGAAAAACTATGCTGGCCGCCCAACGGCTTTAACGTTATGCCAGAATTTAACCAAAGGCACAAAAACCCGTTTATATCTGAAACGTGAAGATTTACTTCATGGCGGTGCACACAAAACCAATCAGGTATTAGGGCAGGCATTGCTGGCAAAACGAATGGGAAAAGAAGAAATCATTGCCGAAACCGGTGCAGGTCAGCATGGGGTTGCAACCGCACTGGCATGCGCCCTTCTGGGCTTAAAATGCCGTGTCTATATGGGTGCAAAAGATATTGAACGCCAGTCCCCCAACGTATTCCGTATGCGTCTTATGGGAGCAGAAGTCATTCCCGTTCACAGTGGGTCTTCAACACTGAAAGATGCCTGTAACGAAGCCATGCGTGACTGGTCCGGCAGCTATGATAAAGCGCATTATTTGCTTGGCACTGCTGCGGGGCCCCATCCTTATCCAACAATGGTACGTGAATTTCAGCGCATGATTGGCGAAGAGGCCAAAGCTCAGATTCTGGAAAAAGAAGGACGCCTGCCCGATGCGGTTATTGCCTGTATTGGTGGTGGTTCAAATGCTATCGGCTTATTTGCAGAATTTATTCCGGAAACTCATGTGCGCCTGATAGGTGTTGAACCCGCAGGGCATGGCATCGAAACCGGAGAGCATGGCGCACCATTAAAACACGGGAAGCTGGGCATCTACTTTGGTATGAAATCGCCGATTATGCAGACAGAAGATGGGCAAATAGAAGAGTCATATTCCATTTCTGCCGGGTTAGATTTTCCTTCCGTCGGTCCCCAGCATGCCTACCTGAACAGCATCGGGAGAGCAGATTATGTTTCCATCACAGATGATGAAGCACTGGATGCATTCAAGGCACTGTCACTAAACGAGGGAATTATCCCGGCTTTAGAGTCTTCACATGCCCTCGCCTATGCGCTGAAAATGATCCATCAGGAGCCGGATAAAAAACAATTACTCATCGTCAATTTATCCGGTCGCGGCGACAAAGATATTTTTACTGTTCACGATATTTTGAAATCCAGGGGGGAAATCTGATGGAACGCTATGAATTGCTTTTCAAGAAATTAGAGAAACAAAATCAGGGTGCTTTTGTTCCTTTTATTACTCTCGGTGACCCTAATCCTGAATTATCTTTAGATATCATTGATGCTCTTATTTCTGGCGGCGCGGACGCACTGGAGATTGGTATTCCATTTTCCGACCCTCTGGCAGACGGCCCGACGATCCAGAATGCTAACCTTCGCGCTCTATCTTCTCATGTTACGCCAACACGCTGTTTTGAATTACTGGCACAGATCCGGGCAAAGTATCCAGAGCTCCCCATCGGATTATTAATGTATGCAAATCTGGTATTTCACAGTGGAATCGATGAATTTTATGCTCGCTGTAAACATGCCGGGGTTGATTCCGTGTTAATTGCAGATGTGCCAGTATCTGAATCACGTCCTTTTTACTCGGCAGCCATAAAACATGATGTTGCCCCTATTTTTATCTGCCCGCCCAATGCAGATGATAATTTATTGCGTGAGATTGCTTCATTCGGTCGCGGTTACACTTATCTGCTATCCAGAGCAGGAACTACTGGGGTACAGAATAGAATGAAAAAACCACTGACGGATCTGGTCAACAAACTCAAAGAATACCGTGCTGCACCGGCCATACAGGGGTTTGGCATTTCCGAACCAGCTCAGGTCACATCTGTCATTAATAGTGGGGCGGCAGGAGCTATTTCAGGATCAGCCGTGGTTAATATCATTGAGAATAATTTACATCAACCTCCGATTATGTTAGAAAAACTTAGAGTATTTGTTCACTCAATGAAATCAGCTACCCTGCGATAATACCGTTTTCCCCCACAAGCCAATTCGTGGGGGAAATGACTCAAAACATAAATTCAGCTTATTTGTAAGTTCCCTTATCTTCAACAATACTTTTTAATCACTGCTATTACATTATTCCCCGGTAAAAAAACTTTGTCACAGTAATGTGTTAAAAATCAACGCCAGAAAACAGGAAACGTATTTCGTAACATTATTCCTGACATCAACGGAGAACCATTATGAAAAAATTACAGTCCATTTCCACACTCCTTATCGCAGCGGTTATCACCGCCATGCTGTCAGCATGTGCCCCAACGGCAACAACCGAAAGCACAGGAAACTATATTGATGACACGGTAATCAGCACGAAAATAAAAACAGCTCTGTTTGAAGAAAAGAACCTTAAATCCAATGATATTAATGTAGAAACTTATAAAGGACGTGTTCAATTAAGTGGCTTTGCACGTTCTCCTGAAGAAGTCAGGCAAGCCATTCAGATTGCAAGAAGTATTCCGGGGGTTAAAACAGTTATTAACTCGATAAAACTCCGCTGAACAAGCGGATATATTGTAGAAATGTAAAATTACATTGTAAAAAAAGGGGCAAATAATGCCCCATTGGTTCTCATATCAAACACACAGGTTAACTGTATCAAATCATCAAAATTTATAACCAATACCAAACATAAATACCCAGGGATCAAGACGAGTTTTATATTTGTGTTCTTCATCACCTACTTTAAATTTCACATCGGTTTCGATATTAATCCACCAGAGCGAAGTATTTAACATCCAGTTTTTATCAAGTTGATAATCCAGACCAACCTGCCCTGCAACACCCCATGAATCTTTCAAATCCAGACTATTTAAATTTGCGGATTTTACAGTCGTATTATTATTAAATTTCTCATCAAAAAATGTAGTGTAATTTATCCCTACGCCAACATAAGGGCGCAAAGCGTTTTCTGTCTCACCAAAATAATATTGAGCCATTAATGTCGGCGGCAATTGTTTAACTCTCGCAATCTCGCCTGCACCCGGCAAACTGACATTATGCTGAAATGGCGTTGCTGCCAGTAATTCAGCACCAATATTATCAGTGATCATATAGCCGAAAGTTAAACCCAATTGTGTATTATTGTTTACATCAAACGAACCTAAAGTTAATACATTCTCAGAGCCGGTATGCGGTCTTACCGTTGCAGTACCTGCACGGAACAGAAAATCACCAGCTTCATGGGCAAAAGTCAATGATGGGGCCAACGTTGCCGCAGCCAGGACAAGCGCAGAAATCTTTTTCATTATCGATCCCATTTATATAGTTTTAGTGGTTACAAATTTATTATTTCACCTATGGGATATTTTGAATTGATCCAAGTCAAAGTTAACTGAATATATCTCTGTCAAAGCTTGACCGGCTAATACCGGGTTAATACAACCTAACCTCCCTAAACGCTTTCGCGCGTACCCCATTTTTGACAACAAGCCAATTCTGATAAACAAAATTGTACAATAGTTATCAGCTTTATCTTTTCACTATCCAATAATCCGTTGAACAAGGTACAATTGGATATCATTATTGTTTCATCTGATAGGAGCCATTTACATGCCCATCACGGCAAATACCCTGTATCGTGACAGTCTCAACTTTTTTAAACACCAATTGTTGAATATTGTCATACTCTCTGTTTTAGCCGCGTTGGTGACTACACTGCTCAATCACCTTTTCATTCCTGATAGTGAGCAACTTAAGTTATTGACTGATATACAAGATACTCTAAGGGAGTCAGGAAATTCGGGGATTAAAAACGTTATTGAACAATTAACCCCAGAAGCACAACTGATGCTTATGCGCACCGCTGGCGGGATCTTATTTTCCAATATCTTTGGTGATACTCTGCTGACTGCCAGTGTCTTAATACTTATCAGTGCTATTTCAAACGGTCATCAGGCTAATGCGCTACAGGCTTGTCAACTATCGTTAACTCGACTCCCTAAGATGTTTTTACTGGTACTTATTTGTACCCTGTTAGTTCAGGTGGGTTACGCTTTGATGTTCGTCCCGGGGGTTCTGTTTTCAATCGGGTTTGCATTTGCTCCGATTCTGCTACTTGAGAAAAACAAAGGCGTATTTGCATCTATGCAGGAGAGCTGGAGATTAGCATTCGATAATTTCCGCCTGTTAATTCCTGCGGTCTTGCTATTTCTTGCAATGAAGCTGATTGTTGTATTCGGCTTATCCAAAATGCCGGAAATCGCCTTATTAACCGTGAATAATCTGCTGTCTTCCATGCTGCTGATTTATCTATTCCGCTTATATATGCTGGCTAAACCACAAAATTAATAAATATTAAACCGACAGCCTCGCACTATTCAGCGAGGCTTTCTTCCGCTTGCTTTTTACTCTGAATCAAACGAATAGCAAAATAAAGATCCGGGACAATAATTAAATCCTCATCACTACTCCTGAGTTTGTTCTGTTTTATCCAGTTCTTCAATTCAGTGCTGCGACCCGCAAGAACTAAAGTTATTCGTTTCCTTTTCAGTTCAGTAATCAATTCATCCAACACAGCAAACACACTGACATCATCGTAAGTAAAACTGACTGTTGCATCCACCACCAGCCACTCCGGGCGTATGACAGCACTGTTTACATGTTGTAAAACCCGTTTTTTGAAATAGCCAGCATTGAAATAAGTTAGAGGTGAGTTAAAGCGATACATAACGATGCCATCGACAGGCCCAATATTGTTACCCTGATTGATGGAACGGATCATTCCCTGTTCATTTACCCCTAACAACTGATCAGAAGGACGAAAAATAATACGCAAAAATTGCAATAAGCCCAATAACACCGCGAAACCAATCCCATCAATCACACCAACCAACAAAACAGCAACAAGGGTAAAAATGGATAGAATGAAAGCCTGACGATTACGTTTCCGGTATGCCCAGATATTTCTCAACCCGAGTAGTGACCATGTAGAAAATATCAGGACAATGCCCAATGACGATAATGGGATATATGACAGAAACTCTGTCATAAAAAATAATACCAGCAATATCGCGATTGCAGAAATTATCGATACCATCTGCGTTTTGCCACCAACCGCATCATTGACTGCGGTGCGGCTGCTGGCCGCGCTGACAGCAAACCCCTGTGATAATGACGAAGCGATATTTGCAATACCCAATGCCCGTAATTCTGAATCTGCATCTACCTGATAACCGTTTTTGCTGGCAAAACTACGCGCTGTTATCATAAAACTAACAAAGCTGATAACAGCAAGGTTAATAGAAGGTACAACTAAATCACGGATACTACCGAACTCAAACTCAGGCATTGGCACAATCGGCAGCCCATCTTTCATATGCCCCACAATCTGAATACCATACTGATTTAACTCAAATTGCCAGCTTACATAGGTGGATAATATCATCGCCAACAGTGGAGCAGGCCAGCCCGGACGCAGAAAACGAACACTTAGCAGGACAAATAAGGTCATCGCTGACATGCCCATTGTCGGCCAGTGAGATTCCAGTAATTTATGCGGTAATGCAATCAACTGTTCAATCAGTTCCGAAGGCAAACCAGAAATCCCGAATACTTTAGTAATCTGCCCCGCCATGATGGTGATGGCAACTCCATTGATAAAACCTTTTAAAATGGGGCGCGACAGAAAATCTGCAAAAGCTCCCAGCCGAAAATGGCTTGCCAGTATGCACCAGATTCCTGTCATTAATGTCATGATAATGGCTAGCTGCCAGCGAACATCTGCATTTCCAAATGCCAGAGGAGTGACCGCAGCCGCAATAACAGCACACGTTGCAGCATCGGGACCAATGATCAACTGGCGTGATGTCCCGAACAGAGCATAAACAAACATAGGTAAAATACAGGCATACAGACCAATAATTGCACTTATGCCCATTAATTCCGCATAAGCAATAGCAACAGGTAAAGCGACTGCGGTAACCGATAAACCAGCCCGTATATCATGACTAAAATATTCTTTCCGATAATTACAAAGACTCTCCAAGCCCGGCATCCAGCGATATAACCTTTTCCCCAGCATAGTTTTCCTCAACATGGCCTTACGCACGGTTTTCACGATTCATCACCAAGCAATCAATGAGTTATACAATCAGTGATCTTATACAATGTAGAAATACAGACCTGTCATAAAAGAGACACATTATAATGCTAGGTCAAATCAAAGCCCACAACCCTCCCCTTTCCTTAACAATCTTTTTCTTTAAACCATTTTATTAAGATCTGATACACTCTGGCATAAATTCAGAAACCTGCCATCATAGGTATTACAGTGAGCTAATTTTATGAAACAACTTCTAGATTTTTTACCATTAGTCGTTTTTTTTGTCGTCTACAAGATGTATGACATTTTCTATGCTTCAGGCGCATTGATCGCTGCTACTGGGTTAGCTGTTGTTATCACCTATGCGGTTTATCGCAAAGTTGAAAAATCATCTTTAATTACATTTGCAATAACAGCTGTCTTCGGCACACTGACTTTAACCTTCCATAGCGATTTATTCATTAAATGGAAAGTAACCGTCATTTATGCCATTTTTGCACTGGCTCTGCTTATCAGTCAGTGGGTGATGAAAAAACCACTCATCCAAAAAATGTTAGGTAAAGAACTAGAGTTACCTGATGCAATCTGGAACAAACTGAATACAGCCTGGGCAATTTTCTTTATCGTTTGCGCATTAGCAAATATTTATATCGCTTTCTGGCTCTCTATGGATGTCTGGATGAACTTTAAAGTATTCGGGCTAACGGCATTAACACTGGTCTTTACCGTATTGAGTGTGATATATATCTACCGCCATCTGCCCCGCGAACAAAAATAATAACAATGAGTTTCATATGGATACCTGCCGGATTATTGGCAGGTATTGTTGTCTTCACCAAATAAAGCAAGTTTTTCTAATGACACAACAACAATGCTTACCAAACGGAGAATTGGTTCTCCGTACACTGGCTATGCCAGCTGACACTAACGCCAACGGGGATATCTTCGGCGGCTGGCTAATGTCCCAAATGGATATTGGCGGCGCCATTCTGGCAAAAGAAATTGCAATGGGACGCGTAGTCACTGTCAGCGTTAATGGCATCAGTTTTCTAAAACCGGTCGCGGTAGGTGACGTCGTTTGCTGTTATGCCCGTTGTCTGAAAACGGGAAATTCATCCATTACCATTCATATTGAAGTCTGGGTGAAAAAAGTAGCGTCTGAACCCGTCGGGCAACGTTATCGAGCCACTGATGCTGTTTTCACCTACGTCGCCGTTAATGAAAATAATACTTCCCGCCCGTTACCGGAAGGGAAAAGAAATTTCAAACTGGAAAGCAGTAATTAAAAATAGCTACTCTCTGGGAAAATAACCCATAATTAAAGGAGTGCATTGAATGCGCTCCTTTTTGTTATTTAGATTTAAATATAGTTGAATCACTAATTATAAACAACGAACTTATCATTCGAGATTTAACCGGTCGTATTTTTAAAAATCTTTTTCTTATCTTTATAAGAAAAAAACTATTTATTTTTTAAATTTAACTATTCCAAATCATGATTAGCTGTTTTATTTACTAAACGATACATCAATTTTTCATCCTAAAATTATCATCCAATTTCGACTCAAAATGATGTACCAACAAAATGTAGTAATAAACCTTAATAAAAAACCTTGATAAAAATGCTTTTATTATAAATGTGTTAATACGTAACAGGAGACGCTTTAGCGCCTCCTGTTATGATAAAAACTACGATACTGAAACACCAGTCAGCTTAAACTCTATGGTAGTCACATATCCTGTGGCTGGTTTTTTTTCATACCGCCACTTTCTCATCGCGTTTCTCACTTCACGGTCAAAAAGGTTTTTAGGTTCAGCCGAAAGAATTTCAATGTTTTTAACCCGACCATTTTCATCAATATCGTATTTTACCTGTACACTCCCTTCTATACCTAATTGCCTTGCCCTATCTGAATATACAGGATCTATTCTACTTAGTGCTTTTGGCCCGTTCTGAACTTCAGATTTTTCACTGGTAACAGGATCAGTGGATTTTTTCCCATCCACATTATTTGTCAGCAAAGATTCCTGATCAGTAATAGGTTTCACTGCCTCTTCTGACATTTTCTCTGTCTTGATTTCTTTAGGCTTAGACTCCTTTTTAGCAATTTTCTTCTCTTCCCGTTTCTTTTCTACCGGTTTTTTTTCAGGCTTCGGCTCAGGCAGAGCTATTTTCGCAATAGATTCAGGTTCTGGCTCCGGGGCTGGCGGTTCGGGTTCTGGCTCGGAAATAGATGCAGGCATAGCGGGTTCAGAGACCGGGGCCTGCTCCGCTGCCAACTGGATCATCGCAACAGACATCGGGGGCGCTTCTGGCGGATTGCCGGATTTCAGCGTATGAAATAGCGCCGCAGCAATGGAAATATGTAAACAAACAGAAAGTAGTACTGGCCAATGTATCCAACGCATAAGAGAATTCTTGAGTAGCAGCATGATTGTCAATTTTAGGATAGACATTAGTTTAAATGCAAATGACTATCATATTCAATAAAGATTCAAAAACATCTGTATCATGCCACACATCATGTTAAAGCGATTCTGCGTTTTGAATGAACAAGATCGACCGGCGATGCTTGTAAGTTCCCATCTTACGTAGTGCATAAATACGTGAATAACGGCGAGACTGACTTTCCAGCCAACGACGACGACGTTGGATACTTTGGCGAAGGAGACGCCATCTTCCTACTTCATTTCTGCTTCTTTTCATAAAATACCCTGATAAATGTTTTCAAAACAAAATTTTTCTCACTATAAGTGAGTAATGTTATTCTTAATCGTCACTACCGGAGATGTCAACCAATTACAGGTTTACCTTAATATTCATATTCAGCATGTTTCAGCAGTCGTAAATAAATAATCTCAATAAATAACATCAGCCTGAACTCAATCTACTCATCATATTTAGTTGAGCATGGGTAATATTTGGATTATTTTCTGCCTAATGGATGGTATTTCCTTGATAGTTTCTTAAAATTTACAGAAACTTGCACTCACTACGGTATCAAAATACTTAAACAGGATTGATTGCCACTTATGACAACCATTTATTCTGTACTTTACTGGCTGGCTATTTTCTTATACTGGCTGATTATCGCTGGTATTACTATCCGGGTCCTGATGAAGCGCCGACCAGTGACATCAGCAATGACCTGGTTGCTTATTATTTATATTTTCCCTTTAGTCGGCATCGTTGCTTATCTGTCATTCGGTGAGTTACATCTGGGTAAGCGCAGAGTTGAACAGGCAAAACAAATGCGCTCTTCTGTAGCTGACTGGCTTTCCGATCTAAAAAAGTCACAACATATTTTTGCCAATAAAAACAGCGAAGTCGCTGAACCTTTGTTCCAGTTATGTGAACGTCGGCAGAAAATCAAAGGTGTCAGAGGCAATCAGATGCAGCTGATAACATCTTATGAGCAGTCCCTGAAGTCTCTTATCAATGATATAGAAACTGCCGAACATAGTATTGAAATGGTGTTTTATATATGGCAGGCGGGTGGATTGGTTGATCAGGTGACTGATGCTTTAATGAAAGCAGCAAAACGTGGTGTCAGGTGTCGTATCATGGTGGATTCAGCAGGAAGCTGGCAATTTTTCCGTAGTCCCTACCCTGATATGATGCGCAAAACCGGTATTGAGTTTGTAGAATCGCTGAAAGTGAATATCTTTCGTCTTTTTTTGCGTCGCATGGACTTACGCCAGCATAGAAAAATTATTCTTATTGATAACTATATTTCATACACCGGCAGTATGAATATGGTCGATCCCCGTTTTTTCAAACAAAATGCTGGTGTAGGCCAATGGATTGACATCATGGTAAGAATGGAAGGCCCGGTCACAACGACACTGGGCATTATCTATGCCTTCGACTGGGAAATGGAAACGGGCCAGCGCCAGCTTCCCCCTCCTCCTGACACTAATATCATGCCCTTTGAGCAGGCATCCGGGCACACGGCGCAGGTTATTGCCTCTGGCCCCGGCTTTCCTGATGAGCTTATCCAACAATCACTGATGACGGCCATTTTCGCCGCCAGAGAACAACTCATTCTTACCACGCCCTATTTTGTTCCCAGTGATGATCTAATGCATGCAATCTGTACCGCCGCCATGCGAGGTGTTGATGTCAGCATTGTTGTACCAAGCCAGAACAATTCATTCCTTGTACGCTGGGCAAGTCGGGCATTTTTTACCGAATTACTGGAAGCGGGTGTAAAAATCTATCAATTTGAAGGTGGGCTATTGCATACAAAAAGTGTTTTGGTGGATGGGCAGCTCAGTATGGTTGGCTCTGTTAATCTGGATATGCGCAGCCTATGGCTAAATTTTGAAATTACTGTTGTGATCGATGATGAACTCTTTGGCAGTGATTTAATGCTTGTCCAGCAGGATTATATTACCCGTTCAGTGTTGCTTGACAGTGACGAGTGGCAAAAGCGCCCTGTCCGGCAACGAGTGCTTGAGCGCCTGTGTTATTTTTTCAGTCCACTTTTGTGATTTTCGGCACAAAAAAAGAGCAAAACATAAATATCTGACTATTTTTCATAGCCTCGCCACCACTAACGGGGCTATGATTGCAATTTGATAGTATTCAATCACTACCATCCATGTTTTAATTCCCTTCTGTTATCAGTTTCGGACACTACCATTATGGAAAATCAACCAACATATCCACATTCTCTTCACTTGGATCTCAATAACCGAATGACCGAAGACGAAGCGCTGGAAAAAGCCTACGATATTTTTCTGGAACAAGCGGTTGAGAACCTCGATCCTGCGGATAGCTTACTGTTTAGCCTACAGTTCGAAGAGCGCGGTGGCGCAGAGTTATCAGAACCCTCAGATATATGGCTTAAACATGTTGATTTTGAAATAGATCCTAATTTCTTTTCAGAAGTGATTATTGGATTAGCGGAATCTGATGAAGCCGAAATTGATGATATTTTTGCTCGTATACTGATTTGCCGGGAGAAAGCGCACCCGACTTGTCGGATATTGTGGAAAGCGTGATATTAATTAACTAGAAACATACAGCGATATCTCTTCCCACAAGATAATCATGTAATTATTTCTTATTGCGGCTGCATAGTGAAGTGCAGCCAACAAAGAGGCAACTTGAAAGACGAAGTGTATAGTCTTACAAAGATTAATGATTTTCTGCTGAAGAGTTTCTACTTTGCTTAATTAATGCATACCGATTGAGTAACTGGATAAAATGCATATCCGTCTGTTGGATCAGTGCTGGCGATAATTCTTCTTTTATTGCTGTTTCTTCAAGCTGTCTTAGTTTTTCTTCCAATGGAGGATTTTTATTGAACGTTTGAGTCAAAGAAAACACAACGGATTTCAATTCAGAGCCTGTTATATAACGTCCGCGTTTTTCATCTAACCAATTTAACCGACGGGTGAGTTCTGCTAATTGATCCATCCCGGAGTGCCAATGCCCTAAACTATCAGTCGAAGCGGCATTCATGGTGACCTGCTTATTCCATTGCGCTGATAACTCAGCACTCACTGGAGACTGTGGCCACAATATCTTAGACTGATGAACCAAAGAAAAACCATAATCCAGCTGCCAGACAGGCGATAAAGACTCCAACATTTTTAACTGTCGTTTTGTCTTATCCAATATCACACTATTTTCTTCATGTTCTTTATCCGACTGAGCCTCCAAAGAAAAAAGAACATCCTCTGTTAATACTTCTGGCAATGAAGCCACTGTGGCCTGTAGCCGGGGATCAACTTTATCCTGCGTAGCATACTGCCATATACCCATCCCGCCTCCGCTAAACACCAACGTGATTAGGATCCCTAACGCAAATCCCTTCCATTGAAACCCTGGCTTTTCTGGCGGTGGCATCACAATATTAGGTTGAGGTTCTTCTTCCGGTTTTGCGACATATACCCATGTTTGCTGAGAAGTATTAGGTGAAGGTATCGGTGGCGGTTCAAATTCTATCGCTGCCTCAGGTGGCTGTTCTAAGGAAGTATCGATATTTGCACCTTCCAGAGTCTCCAGACGAATCGCCGCATTATGAATAAATGTTCCTAATCTTTCTAGCTGACTGACATATTTCAATTCCAACAGCTGTAATGTCTGACAAAGTTGAGAGATATATTGCTCTGCCTGATAGAGTCGGGGTAAATCAGTATAGACAAAGGTCTGAATACGTAATGAATTAATCAAACGCTGGCTCAAACCTGCCAGAATCTCTATCCGGGCATGTACTTGCAGGGGCCAGATAGCCTGCCATTGATGAGTAACCAAACCATGAATAATCGCCAGCCCTTCATTTAATCCCGCTAATCCTGCTCGGGTTGTGCGTATCAGCGTATACCATGCAGCAGTCTGCAATTCGACACCATTTTGACTAAATAACGATAAACAAAGGCGCTCAGCCTGTTCCCAGTTCACATCAGGACGAGCTGGGTGGTGCAGTTTATTCAATTCATCTCGTAATGCGGTAAAATCTGGCAAAGTGCGGGGATCCCCCCCTGTCTTCAGATATTTTTCTGGCGTTGTATTCATGGTATTCCTTTATCATGCTTTGAAGCGATTATGATTGATATTTCGATTCGAGAAAATTTTGTTTCTTCAAGTGTCTAATCAACACTCTACCTCCGGGAATAAATTCAGTACCGTAGCGAACTAAACCAACTTCATGTAGTTCCGCTTCTAACGCATAGCGGAGCGTTCCAAACTCATGTTCCGGTAACAAAGTCAGTGAAAGACGTTTAATACGTGGTTCATATTTCAGGAGCGTTGAGGAAAGAATATTTATCAAACTATGGGCTGTTCCCGGCAATCCCTGCATGATTTTGCTCATATCCGGCAACCCATAATCCGGCAAATGAGCGAGAGTCCCGGCACGGGTATTGATAATTCTCTGGATATTATCCAGTACGGAAAGGATAACCTGATTTTCCTCAGAAACCTGATGCACATCCAATCCCCCTGAGAAATTTCCTGTCAACATTTCATAAAGTGAAGGTTGTGACATTGTCTCAGTCCTTTTTCAGAGGTAATAAGTGAATCGCCTGATTTTTCAACTCAACCTGGCGGGCTTTATCCGGATCCAATGCCGTTTTAGGAATAACAATCTGCCAGTTATTCTTTGTCAGATCCGGCGAGTGAAACATCGCAACAACCGCGACATATTGAGCTCCTTTCTCTAAAGGCATATCAAGGGAATAACTTTCTCCCGGACGAAGCTGTAAATCCTTTTCACTCAATACATCTGACTGGATAGTATTAATGTCATCTGTAAATATGTTTTGATATTCAATTAAATCAAAGGCCCTGCGATCTTTTAACTGATAGATACGAACCATTGTAGACAATGCGATACCATTATCATTCAGATTAGATCCATCCCGAACCTGAAAATCCAGATGAACTTCTTTGATTTTTTTATAAAAAATTGACCTGGTTACTTCGGCTGAACCATTACCGATAGTCTGGGTTAATCCACACCCAGTTACATACATTGCAGCAAACAATATGAATGCCAAAGCCCCTTTTTTTGTATTGTTGCTTTTATTGCTTCTAATGATGCATTCAGTGGAGCCATGTTTAGAATCGATAATTGCCATATTCATGAGTCTCTTTTCGGAAAAGCTGTTCGGGGGCAGCCTGATAACGTCCCAAACCAATAGTGATTTCATTGACCTTTTTATTTGTACTGGCTCTATTAATGGCCTTGTTATTACTCGCCGTTTTACCTGTATTTGTTTTATCGATTATCGCATTCCCCACAATCACCCTATGAGTTATTGTTTGATTAACAACCGAATCGTTAGCCGCAGCAGATGACAGCCTTCTCATCACCGCCGTTTGCCCCAGCTTCACCCCTTGCCCGGTTGTGACACTCAACTGCGCTTCAGGCAACAACTCACGAGGTATACGCAGTTGTAAACGAGCATGAACACGTGATCCCAGATATGCATGAAGCAGAGTCATTAAATCTGCATGTAACTGACCATCAGGAGGTAACCATTGTCTGACCTCCTCTGGATCCTGAGTCTTCAACACCAGTAGTATCTGACTATTTACATCAATACCACTCCGACCCAACACGGGCTTATGAGATAGGCTAACAGGTGAATGGCAACTCATCCTGACTGGATTATCTATTGCTATCCGACGTCGATCATGGCGGATAACCTCTACTTCGGTATTAGGTGCCAGCAGTTTAATCAAAGAGCAGATACCTTCTGATGTCCGGGTAGGTAAACGCATCGTGCCCAACAAAGCCAAAAAACGAGAGACAGGTGTGCCAATATGATTTGCACATCCCGGAATACCTAGCCCAATTAAACCAAGCAGGTATTGTGAAGTTTCATCACTTCCACCAGCCTTAAAAGTCGCAGGATATGAGTATTTGCGCCAGATACGATAAAACTGTGTTGTCAGGCGATGATTGAATAGGTCGAGAAAATCAGTGACAGCTTCCGCTCCTTCTCGCTGCTGGGCGATATCATCGATATAAGTCGGTGGCAGCGGTGATTCAACCCCATATAATCCTAAAAAAGTGGTTCTTACACTGGGTTTATTGCCATGAGCTTCATGCCCTTTTTCTATCGTTTTCAGTTCGCTGACAGGAAATCCCATCCCCGGATGAGGACGAAAACGCACGGGGTCATCATCCGGGTTTGTTGTACTACCTAAACCCGATTTCTCAGGTTGCAGGCTCTCAATCAACTGACAAAAACGGTAAAAATTGACCAATGGCAGCTTATCTTTAAGCTGAGCAATCAGCGCGGTAAGTTCTGGTTGTGATTCTCGGTCCATCGGATACATTTCCCACTTGGTTGAATAATCAAAGTCAGTTGGTTAAACAGATGAATATCGGCATATAAAGAGAAAAACCGATTGAGCATTTCACCAAACAGATGAATATCGCCTTCTCCCGTGAAACCGTTACTATCCAGTGTGACTTCAATATCAATGCCACGTAATAAAAAACCTTTTTCAAATCGTTGCAGATGCTCATGGCGAACGACCACAATCGCATCCAATTTACGATTATTCATTTCATCTTCTTGCCAGTTGTATAACGCCAGCGTCCCACGTAAGACTTCTGCACTTGCCATCATATTGAGAAAACTCGAACCCAAATGGCTTAGAACCCGCCAATGAAAACGATCCTCTGCCGGAGGGTAAGCAGGTAAAGTTGGCTTGCATAAATTCTGTACCCTGACAGGAAGCTGCAACGTTTGCTCACAGCGATTCAATAAAGTACTTTGAAGGGCTTTACGCGGTAACTGACCGTTTGTACCCGTAATCTGTAAGGAGAGTGTTTCCGATGTGATATTCCGGTTGTTTTCCCAAACCTGTCCACCCAGTATCAGCCATGTATCATGTAAACCAGTAACACCTCGTCTGACACGAGTATGGTAATAACGCTCTGGTGCTGTGCGGCGCAACATTCCTCCTCGGTGGCGGAAACTGGTAAATGGCACATAAGCACCTTCTTCAGCATGTCGGGAGCTATTAACACCATCGACGGAATAAATTTCCGTATGACCATCCTGCAAACGGCGTGGACGCAGTAGATATTCATTTTCCAGACCATTGACAGTCAAAGGGTCAGCCTCCAGAGTGAATAAATTAATCACAGAGACACAGTGCAACCGAATATGTTCTGTTTTCACTAAGAAATCAGAATCCCAAAGATTACTTAAAACAATATCCAATTCAAACCATTGGGTTTTGTCAGGAAAACGGACACCCTCCAAGCCATTCAATTCAACGAACATGAATTTTTCCCGGAAAGTGAAATACTCCAGTAAAAGTTGATAACCACTGAATGAGGTATCCCCTTTCGGCCACAACCGATCGTTATCAGTAAAACCTCCCGGAGAAAAATAACCATCAAAACGAATCCGCTCCATAACTTCAGGTAAACGTAAATAAATGGCTGATTGACGCTTAGTCAGTGCTAAATGCAAGGCCGCACTGATTTGAGCATCACCACTGAGATAAAAACGTAACCGGGACAGATCTACCTGAGACCATTCAGCCTGCTCCCCACAATTAAAACGGATCCGAAGAACAGAGCGGCCATCCGGCTCTGTCGAGACGTGTACGTTGGATACAGTAAAAGGGTGTAAATAGAGTTCTTGCGTTGTTCGATAGCGGCAGACTGACTGCTTTGGGCCAATGGGCTGAGATAAGACTTCAAATCCCTCAGGTACAACTTCTCCCATTTTCATCTGGCTGATATCAGGGGAAATTTCGACGACAGACAGAGATGGGATCGTACGCAAATAGTGTGGCCACAATAAACTCATCAAACCTTCTGTCAATTCAGGCAGATCATCATCTATTTTCTGGCGTAATCGCCCCATAGAGAAAGCAAAGCCTTCAAACAAACGTTCTACAAAAGGATCTGGTGTACCGGCTTTATCCAAATCCAGCAAAGCAGCACGATCAGGATGAGCCTGCGCAAACTCGCGAGCGGATTCTCTCAAGTAACGCATTTCAGCATCAAAATAACGGAGTGTTAAATCATCCATTAAACGGAATCCTTACCATAAGTAAAAAATGATTATCCATAGAGCACCACAGAACGAACAGGATCTAGCCTGACCAATTCAGCCAATAATTCATCCAATTGCTGAGCCATCACGGTTTTATCTGTACTATTACGTTGGGATTTGGCCCGCAACAATTGCAAGCGACGCGCCTTGATCTCAAACACCAGTTCAGTCTCCCAGTCTACGAGGGTAAGAGTTCCGGCGGTTGTATCCAGTTCACTCAGCAGGTGCAACGCTAAATCGTTCCGACCAAACTGCTCTGCCACACGTGACATCAGCAGACGCATCATCCAGCACTGACGAGCTGTTGTTACCGCCGGACGAGATTGCAACCATGCCATCGCTTTTTCCAGACCATCACTATCCGCCTGTGCGATTGCTTCTGCCTCAAGAGACAAAATATCATCCTCTTCCACGACAACACTGGGGCTGATTGATGGATCTGACCACCCTTTTCCTTCATCCAACACTTTTTGCATGATCCAACTGGCAGTAACATCATCGGCAAACGGCGTGCCATCATTCCACGCTAATTTTTCTAATCCGGGCAACCGCTGTAAAAGTAACTTCAGATCCTGTTTGATGATATCCGCCCAACCATCCCAGGGTGCTCCTGACTTACTTAATGCCTGATAGAGATACCACTGCACGTCCAGCCAAAAATGGTTTACACCTTCAGCAAAAAGCCTGTCTGCCTGCTCCAGCAATTCTCCCCAGCTTTGCTGCATATAAAGACGCTTAAGCTGGGCACGGGCATCAGTTCTAGGTGGTGCTAACCGAGTACATCCCTGAGTATCCTGTGGTGGGCATTGGTGAATGGTATCCCAGCGTACACTTTTCATTAATCGATGAGCAGAAAGCCAGCCTTGAGGCTGGTTACGCAGATAATGAGCCAGAGATTTAGCCTGATCCAACAATTCACGACCGGACTGGATCGGCTGAATGGCAATAGACGGCCCAGATTTAGCCCCAGTTGCCAGCCCTATATCATGTGAAGAAGAAGCACTGATATTCTGAGGAATCACAGCATTCCATCCCCCCGATTGCATCAACCTGCTTTCCAGAGCGCTATATAACTTACCAAATAGAGGACGGTTATTTTCATCCCATGTTTCGAGCTGATTAGTCATAAACCGCAGTAAAGCGATGATGCGCTCAAATTCAGGTTTACCCACTTCTGGATATAAAGAAAGGCTATCCAGAACACGGTTGCCGGATAACCATTCCAACGCAGCCTTCCGGCTATTAGGCCGTGCAGGTAACAAACCATCCCCGAACTTCATTAATAACCCGGCTAATAACGCTAACCCATCTGCGAACCCTTCTTCTCCTTCACGATGCAAGCGTGCCCAAAGGTAATAAGTTGCCACACGGACATCTTTACAGACCGTCGTTAATAACTTTTCTGCTAATTGGCAAATTAACTCTGTATCAGCGCCTGAGAGTTTATTAACTTCTTCACGCATCCGTTCAAAATCATCATCGTAACCCGGATCACTGCCAACCGGCTGCTCAGCAGTAATCGGAATAAGCCATTTTTCCCAGATGGCGATCTGTTTTTGTGCCAGCTTATCAGATTTGGTGTGTTCATCACCAAAACAGGACTGACATAAGGTATCCAGCAAACTCATTACACGTAATCCCTGTTCTTAAAATTGAACCGTGAAATAGCAAAATAAAGCATAAAAATAAAAAAGTAGATTATTCATCTAACCAAAAAGATAAAATCATCATATTTGCTCATACTGAAATGATTACAACTCTTAGATACATTTTATTTTACTTAAATTATATTCTTATTTTTCCGAATCATTACGTACAAATAAACAATATTTTGGCGTTTATTCATCGGGATACGATATAAATAGGTATCATTTATCCTTATTGCTAAATATCAAAAAACACAAAAAGATATGGCAGAAAAAACAGAGTCAATCCAATCACTTTTACTCTAACTCCAATAAGGTATTTTAGTTGGAACTCACTTGTGCCAAGGTAATGAAAAGATACAGTTAATATCAACTAATCAATGTAGTCAGAATGGAATCTTTGGAATAATTATATG
>NZ_CAWQMW010000156.1:0-26058 GCF_963895965.1 Xenorhabdus sp. PB30.3
TAAAAACCCTTAAATAAAAAACATATCACTATGATAGTAAGCTTAATTTTTAAGTCTATGGAGGTTTTTGTTAAATATAATTTATAAAAAAATGTAATGGAATACATTGTGGAAAATCTGGAGCCGGCCAATTCCATCAAGGGAAAAAGATTCATACTTAAGTATGGTAAAGCATCTCAATAATGTCCAAGTTTGGAATTGTTTTTTATATCAGTGTGTCCTAATTGGCTTTGGTAAACTATTCCACAGATGTAAATTGTTAGCATACCAACTACGATATTCCATTAGGATTACATATGAATAATTTCATTCCATCCTTTCAGCATGTGAAAGTTATCAATACCATGCAGAAATATTTGGCTATAAAAACATAGTGGGATTTTTAGAGGTTCAACCTTTCATTTGATGAATTGAATGACTGGAATGGTATTTGGAGATGTATTCAATTTTTTGGTTATTTATTCAAAGAGTTGACTACTCTCAAACATAATATTCACGTTCAATGAAAGTGCCAATGATTTTGTCATGCATTTCAGGTGACTTTGAATAACCGAGTGTTTTACGGCTCAGACGCTTAATTCGGTTACGTAAGGTTAAGTTTTCGCGTTCGATACGTTGAGTAAAATATTTTCCAACCAGATTGTTGGCTGAAGGCAGTCAATTATAGTATAGGCACGATAATCATCAGTACACCAAAAGGCCACCTTGCATTTAGGTAGTTTTTTCAATAACTTTTTCTGCGTTTTCTTGTTTCGTCTACCAAAAGCATGCGCAATGATACGTTTTAGGCGAGGCTCCCAAGCATACCATAACCAACGCTGGCACTTTTTATTTCCGACGAATGACCATATTTCGTTAACTTCACCCAGCGGTAAGGTTGGTGCCCACCTTTGCCAATGCCATGTTTTTTTAACGTCCTTCGTCTGGTGACAAAATCGATATTTTACTTCTATTGTGGCCATGCATGTTATCTCGCAAGATTGGCATTATTACACTTCGGCTTTCAAGTTGCCTCTTTGTTGTCTGCACTCGCTCACCCCAGTCACATAGTTATCTATGCTCCTAGGTATGAACTCCTTGCCGCCGCGATGCATCTTGACCGAATTTTTAATAACTCTATCTTACGTTCTATAAACGGAACAACTGGAATCGCATTTTTGTGAGTTTTCAATTTCTGTAGCTAATTTATGAGAGTGCATTTTCTTTATGGCTCGTTTTCTTTTCCTGAATTTCGGGATTTCGCTTATCTAATTCTGCTAAGATATGCTCTATTTTTTCATCAATATCAAATGATAGACTTCCTGTACGCCAAAACAACGAACTACCACGTTTAAAATCAGTCAGTGAGACTGATTTTTTACCTTTTATTATGTAGGTAATAATAAAAGCTTGAATTTCAGTATGTATGGAATGTCTTTTCTTTCCCCAAAGACATTTAGTAATATGGAACCGAAAATTAGTAGAGCATAATGTATTTTTATTGCTTATAAAATAGAGTATTAATCCATCCGGTTTGCTCTGAGGTAATGGGGTGAATTGATAGGAAATACCAGCTTGCTGATAACGAGCAGCGCTAAGTTTTAAGGATGGAGAAAATATGATCTGTCTTTCACGATCGATTATAATAATGTCCTGAGGGATTAAAAATAAAATGTGGAGAATTAATAAGATAAAAATCAGGAATTGTCCAAAATAGATAGCATAATCAGAAAACTCAAAATAATATAAATTAAATATTCCAGAGTCATACTCTTTATCACGAATTAGATCATCATAATGCAATCGATGATAAATGAAATTCCAGATTGGGATGGAGTTATTATCTTCTACATCAAGCCCAGCTATATATTTTTCCGGAGAAAATGAAGCTGGCAGATCATTTCTAAGATGAAAACTTTTTCCGTATTCTTTACGGAGTTTTTCGACCTCTTCCAAAATGATAGATTCCTCCCACTCTTTGTGTGAAATGAAGGTACTGATGTACCAACCACTGATGGGGATTTCAATAGCCAAATAAAGTAAAAATAAAAAAATACGAGGTAAAGTCAGTGACCTGCCTATTAAAACACATTGCTTATCATTAATACTTTTGAGCATGGAAAAAGCTTTTAATTCTCGTTTACTCTTTGGTTTTGTTGGTGATTTTAGTAAGTTCTCTTCTTGTTCAATGAGTAAGGAGGGGTCTGGACGCCATGTTTCTGGAGCATGAATATTTTTTCTTGTCGCTGAAAGAGCTTCTAATGCGGCTAGAATACGAGTTATCTGCTCATCAAAGTCGGCAGGTTTTTCATCTTCATGGCATTTGCGGGGAACTGGAGTACGCAGGATATCGCCTTCAAAAACAGGGGATTTACCATATAGAAGATAATTGACAATAAAAACATAAGGTAATATAAATCTTTTTTGTTGTTTTGAAGAGGAATTTCTTTCACGATACATATGTAGTGAAAATATACGACGGCTGAGTGAATTATTCCTATCCAAAGTGTATAGTATCAACCCTCTAGTTTCTGATGAGTGTAACTGTACTCGTAATTGAGAAAATCCAACCTGTGAATAATGGGCAGCATAAACTTTTCCTTTACGCCAACTAAAAAATAATTGGCGTTTTCTATCAATAAATAATGGTGGGGGATTTTTATAAAAACGACGAATATAAATGGGTAAAAAAATAGTCAATGATATTAATGTTCCAAATATAAAAAAATCCAACAGGAGAAGGGAGATGTTATTATCGGAACCGTTATAACGATAATAGAGATATCTATCGAAGGTTATTTCTTTCGAATAATTAACATATCTGACAATTTCCATTTTTTTGGAATAGTGTGGTTGGAGATAAAAATCTTTTTCTCCATGTTTTTGGCGAGCCAAATTAACTTGCTCCCATATTTCCGGGAGATGTTCTTTTTTCTGTTCTGTAAATAATCCTATGGCAAGAGCCCAAAATAGGAATAATAATATTGGTCCAAATAGTGATAATGAAGAATGGAAATCTCTATCTGTCGTTTTCATCGCACATAAATCGCCATCAATGCTTTCGATACATATAGATAGGGGCATTTTTCCTAGTTTGTTACTTAGTAATGGAGTCGCAAGTAACTCTTTTTGGTGCTCAATAAATGGTGTTGGCGTTATTCTACTCAGAGCCTTGGCTGGTATGTTGTACCACTTTACATCATTCATGATTTTTCTATCCATTTTTAACTGTTTTTATTTTCTAATTTTTATTTAATTAATAAATATCAACCAGATGGATACATGCTGGTTGATATAAAGTAGAGGTATCATAAATGCAGTAACATAATTTATCTGACTATTTATGTATTTTCCTGACTATTATCTTTGGCATCTCGTTTGTCTAGTTCCGCCAAAATATGCTCAAGCTGTTCATTAAAATCTGCGGGTTTTTTATCCTTGAATAAGAACAAAGCGGGAAAACGTTTATAATCAGTAGCTGCAACGGCATCTTTGCCTTGTATAAGGTATTTAACGATAAAGGCGTGTGCTTCATCTTGCCGTAGTTTTGTGTTGAATCCTAATATAGAACCATAAGAGAGACACATCTGGAAAGCACGACGAGCTAGTGTATTGTTTTCATCCAGTGTATACATTGCTAACCCCATCAGATGGATAATTTTCATGGGGTCGGTTTGATTGGAAACGCCTACCTGAGAATAGCGGGCAGCATAGACTTTGCCTTTATACCAACTGAAAAACAATTGCCGTTCTCGATCAATAAATATGGGTGCTTGTAGTTTCCAGAAAAAGCATCTGTGTATTAGGTAGAAGGAAAAAACAAGTAATAAACTGAAACGTAAAAAATCTGTAATTAAAAACTTGGTGCTAGCGTGAAAATAGTTATAGCGGTAATAAAGATACTTCCAGAAAGAAATAGTTTTATCATTGCCGATAAAACGGGCATTTTCTAAATTTTCAGGAAGATCTTTTCGAAGATAAAAATCTTCACCATATTCTTCGCGAACATTATTGACAGTACGTAATATATTAATTTCACTTCTTGTTTTTAATTCTATAAGGCTTTCAATGCAATAATAAAAAGTTAATAATACGCCAATAAGAATGGGGAAAAATATGATTGTTCTCGCAAATCGCTGTGTATTCCGCAGAGTACATTGTTTATCATCAATGCTGTTAAGAGGAGGATAACTTTGTAATGCTTCGTAGCTTTTTTTCTCCATTGGTATTTTCAGCAAGATTTCTTGCTGGTCAATAAGTAGGGTAGGTGTGACATCATGAAGGGTTGTAGATATTTTTTTTGAATCGTTCATTTATCGGAACTCCATACCTTTAAATCCTATAATAGGTTTTTGATTCATTTCTTTACTTGTAAGATAACGTAATGGAACAATGGTATCCTCATAAGGGATATAATGCCAAAATAGTTCAGCTGTATCCTTATTGGGATAAGGATATCTATCTTCAACACTGATCGTTAGTTCTAGATTACCATTTTTGTATTCAACTTGAGCTATCTTCAGTGCTTCACGAAATCTTGCGGTGAGTTCTTCATCATATATATAAAGTTTCCCATCAATTTCTTCCGCTCGGGATTTCAACTCATTATAATATTCTTGTTCTTTTTTAAATGATTCCATATGCACTCGAATTGCATCTACAGGAGCCATACCACCCGAGTGCCAAGTATTGACGGGCTTAGGTAAAGGCTTATAAAAGGCATATTGAAGATCAGAACTGCCTTGCTGGAAAGCAGGTAATTTGAAGGTATAAATGGTGCTGAATTTTTTGTATTCTTGTTTACTTTGAATATTTAAATTAGGCATAAAGAACAGATTTAAGAATTCTTGACTTTCAATATCAAAGGCATGTTGGATTTCTTTGCTATTACTCATTTTTCTAGCATCTTTTAGCTGGTCATGAAATGCTGGACGTTCAGCATTCCCCCAAAACGGATACATATCCCCATTTCCCCAAAAGCTGTTACGGAATAAATTCTGTGTATCAGAGCTGTTAAATAATAACAGACCAATAGTGCCACCAATAACTAAGACCCATCCCATAAAAGCCATACCAGCCATCAATGCACTACCTATTGCTACTGCCTCAATACCAGCAGCCATACCAATACTCACAGTACCTAATGCTGCACTTCCCAGCCCTATGGCATAGTTGCTGTATGCCGCTCCTTTATTACTGATAGCTCTGGCTTTTCTTCCATCAATAAAAGATACATAAGCTCCCATAATATTAACCAGACCAAGACCAGATTTTACCCATTTGGCGTTCAGTTTGTTGGATAGATTATTTGAAATACCTTCGAGCCTATTTAGTAACACTGGAGAGGCGTTTGGCATAAATTTATGAGCATGTTTGGTGACTTTGGATGTAATTAGTGTCAAGTCTGCTGTTAATGAAATAAGTGCTGCTGAAAACTTAACAACATCATAAGACCTGCTGAGCTCATCCTGATCCAGCGGATTGTTGCTACTGAATTGAGACTGTATAACAATAGAAGTTGCAGTTTGAACGTTGAAAAATAGGCTAAATCCCGGAGCTACTTTTTCCAGTAAGATTGCTGTCTTATGTGTACCAACTTTTAAAAAATCAAAAGAAGTATTAAATCCTTCTTTGATAGTAATTTTCGCAAGCTTGATTCCGATACCGGTTTGATCCGATACTTCTATTACTTGCTTGGAAACGGTATTTCCTATTTTTATTCCTGTTTTCTTAGCATACTCACCTGTTTGTCTTACTGTATTTTCAAATTGTTGTTCTGCTTGGCTAGGAGCGCTTATTTCTTGTAATTTTTCATAGAAAAGAGACTGTGAATTTTTTAATTTTTTAAATGTTTCATTATGCTTAGGCATCCTAGGCCCTTTATTGCCGGAATAACTCTTTTTATTTGCAATTTTTTCTAAACGGCCTTGGATTTTATTGAACTCTTCAGGAGTAATATGAAGTCCTTCACGATAATCAATAACAATACCGAAAGGTTGCATTAAAACAGGTACAAATTTGTTAACAATCAATTGAATGGCAGTATCACTTAAATGGGTCAAAGGGCCTTTTATTGCTATTGCTCCCGCTTCCATTATCGCAAACGCTTTCCCAACAATCTTTCCAAACAGTTCAAGAAATTTCTCTGAGACGTAGACTGATATCTTTATAATTTGATCATTTAGAAATTTTTTAGATTGTTGTATCGGCTTGTTAGGATCATTAATATTTTCTAGTGTTTTGTTAATAGCATTTTTGGTGCCCTGATGAATTTTCTTGGCAATCTCTTTACTTTCGCCATGAGTTAGTATTTTCACCATACCCGTCGCCGCTATTTCCCAGGCATTGGTGCTGTATTGAGGTGTATAGTTTTTCTCTGCCGCTGTAATAGCATCCCTTTTGGCTTTTGCTTCTTTATTTGGGTCGTATAAGCCATAGGGGAGGATACCCAGCGTTGTATCAGCGAAATCTTTTAATGTGGTTGGTTTTCCTGCTGCTAATGAAATCAATTCTTCCAGCATTTTTTCCGATGTGACGGACATTTGCAGTCCATGAAAAATATCAAAAACAAGTTCAACAAAAGTGTAGATTTCCTGAATATCACTCTCATTTGATATTTCTTTTTTCTCATGAATAGAGAAGAAATGCTGGAAATAGTTATCAAGGCTGCCAACTTTTCCAGTAACCGCTGGTGCACTGGCAAATGCTTTGAATAAGCTAATGAAAACATCCTGCCGTTTTTCGAATTCCAGATGTGAATCTCTTATTTTGGGCCAATATTTTCTCACAGCCTTTCGGCTTAAGACTTCGCTATTGGCTCGTTTTGCTATGGGATTATTTTTATTAAATACCTTAATATAATCATCTATATACAATCCAATGGTCATCGGATAGAGATTGCGTTCAGCATTGTATTGTTGTAATAGATCCAGAATATTATGCGCTTCTAAAATCTCCTTCTGCCGTCCAATCGGATCATGCAGTATTACAATCCGTGCCTTCTCTTGATAACACAGCTTGTTGCGAATCTCCGCTGCAATATTCTCTGCATCCATTTCATAGGATTTTTCTGTCGTTAGCTCATCAATCCTGAGATCATTGATATCTAATTCTTCAAATTTATGGGCATCAATTTTTGCTTTGACAGCTGAGAACTGCTCCTTGCGGGTTTTGTAATCTTCAATTAATTTCGTGAAATTGGATTCGGTTGCTTCAATCGCATATTGTTGATTATCCGCATCCAGATTAATGAACTGCATGGTCTTTTCACGCAGCTTTTTATCGCGGTTCATACGGGCAATGACATCGGGATGCCAGAGGTGTTCGCTGTAAGCAATACTGATATTTGAAACATCTTTTGCTACAAATAGGAAAGGATACCCTTCACCCTGTAAACCAGGTTCTGGCATCACTCCATCGCGGGCATCTTTTTTATTCCGGTACATATACTTCCGAAAACGCTCAATTCTCGGTGCATCATCGTTATCTGAGCTTTTTTCTACTTCATATCTAAAGATATGGAAATAAGCTGTACGGCTGGGGCGGTGTTCCATGCTGTCTTCTTCTCGAATATAAATCCAGCCAGAACGCATCAAACGAGCCGCATATCCCTTACTCTGTTTCAGCGTTGTCGCAGACATCAGTGTGTGAATATCCGGTGGAGATTCAGGTTGTTCCATTTCTTCGCCGAAGAAATTTACATAAGCATAACGGACAGGGTAGAGAGGTTTGATATTTCCATCACACGGGTATTTTGCACTTCCCATATCGAGTCTGGATACGGATTCGTTTGCGTTTGCACTAATATTTGAGATTACAGAAGTCATGACTGGCTCCATGTTGTCGGGTTAAGGCATTCCTTGAGAAGTTTGTAAGCTCTGGCTTCCTGATTGGAGGGTTCAGATAAAATGGTTGCCAATGTTTGCTGCCAGAAATCTTCATTTTTCACCGTCATTGATCGCGCCATAATGTAGTAAAGCCCGGTCAGTTCAAGTGTAAAACCGTGCAAATAGGCATAATTGGCATGTTTGGTAATGAAAGAAAGGAGCTGTTCTTCCGGCACTTGGCATTGTTGCTGAATATTATCTTTAATGAATATTTTGACCTTATGGAAGTATCTCTGCTGCACATATAGTTCAAAATTACGTTTCATCCTGTTATTGATCGTCACGGTTTCTGGTTTGGCTTCTCTGAGGCTCTCCGTAACGCTGATTTTCATCATTCTGTTTTCGTTAGTTAAACCATAAATGGCCCCAATATTACGCATAAAGGAGGCCAAGGCGCCGCGAGATAGGCTTTTGAGCATCAAATCTACTGTCAGTGAATAATAGAAGCGGAAGAAAACCCATTCCCGGCTGCTTTCCTGTTGCAAATAGGAGAATTTGCGCAGGTGGTTATACAGTTCATCAAATTTACTGTCGGTATGGATAAAAATTCCGATATCCGGTGTATGGTGGGTGATGAATATATCCCGCAGAAACTGGTTATTTTCAGAACCTGTCAGCTCGACCAGATAGGGGGCAGAGTCTTCAAGAGTAATTTGTGTTTTACCTTTAAACAGACAGCGATAAGTCAAGCCAGAAACCATAAGGGAAGGCACGATAAAGTGGCTCGTATTTTTATGATAAACTCCGGCGTCAATGATCAGATAACTATGGGAATATTGGATTGTGTTCTGTTGCTGTCGGTAAAGCAGCGTATATAGGTCGTCACTGATCCAGTGCCGATTAAAAGAGTTATCACCGATAAAAGGAACACAGGGATATTGGGTGATTGACAGCTCTCCGGTATCAATCGGCAATCGTTCACTAATATCCAGTGATTCCAATACCAGAATTGATTGTTCTATATTTATTTTATCTAGATTTAGGATTAGGTGTTTTTCAAGCTGAGCACTGTTGTTCAGATATTGGAGAAAAGGCAATACTTTCTCATACTCGCCCTCTGTCGCTTTTAATGAATTCAACATATGGTCTGATAATTGAATCAAAGCCTGATGTTGGCTTTTGGCATAAATTAATGCCTGAGCGCGATATCGTCGTTGTTTCTGTTGTTCTGAACCACGATAGCCATATGAAAACTCTGCAACCCAGATATTTTCATATCGTTGGTAGTCATTCTCTTGCCTGTGCATGATGTAATATCGTCAACTTTTATTTAGGATAAATTTTTTGGAAAATAACGTTACGAAATTAATTTATTTAAATGGACGATAATAGCTTAATTTTATGGAAGGCTAAAACAAGAAAAATGATTTTAAATCAGTGCTTATTTTAAATTAATGAATTTAATTATAACGGATAGTTATACTACCATTATGGTAATTGATTTGTGATAAATAATATGAAATCAATTATAAGTAAATTTATTTTTTATAAATGGGATTTCTTGATGAAATGATGTTAAAGAATTTTTTGGGAGAATAATACTATGACTAAGGTCTAATTTTCTTAGCCATAATATTTGTAACTGCTTATTTATGTTAATTAATTATTTCAGCATTAATCTATAACAACATTTTCATTCAGTACCAGCGATAGCAATGCCTGACGCGCATAAATTCCATTGCCTGCCTGCTGGAAATAATACGCATAAGGCGTTTTATCCACATCAACAGTAATTTCATCAATACGTGGCAGAGGATGGAGTACTTTCAGGTTCTCTTTGACATTCATCAAATCTGCCGCACGTAGCACAAACTGGGCTTTGATATTGGCGTATTCAGAAGGGTCAAGGCGCTCTTTCTGAACACGGGTCATATACAGAATATCCAGCTCAGGCAGCACATCTTCAAAATTGTTGTGAATGCTGTAGCTCACCTGTTTTTCATCCAGCATGTGCAGAATATAGTTGGGCATAGAAAGTGCGTCCGGTGCGATAAAGCAGAAGTGGTTGCCCTCAAATTTCGCCAGTGCCTGTGTCAATGAATGTACGGTACGACCATATTTCAGGTCACCAACCATCGCGATTTTTAGGTTATCGAGTTTGCCCTGAGTTTCCTGAATGGTAAACAAGTCTAGCAGTGTCTGGGTAGGATGTTGGTTTGCACCATCACCGGCATTAATGATCGGAATATGACCGGAAAATTCAGAAGCAAGGCGGGCAGCGCCTTCCTGTGGGTGACGCATGACAATCGCATCAGCATACTGGCTGATAATAGAAATAGTATCGGCCAGCGTTTCACCTTTTTTGCCCAATGATGTGTTGCTGCTGTCCGCAAAGCCTACCACAGAGGCGCCAAGCCGCTGGATAGCCGTTTCAAAAGAGAGACGGGTGCGCGTAGAGGCTTCGAAGAAGCAGCTGGCGATGACTTTGTGTTTCAGTACATCAGTCTGTGGATTGGCTTTCAGGGCTGCTGCCGTCTGCAATACCAATTCAAGATCTGTGCGGCTCAAATCATTAATTGAAATGATATGCTTGCGATATAACGGGTTAGCCATGTTTACATTCCTCTTTTATGACTTTTAGCCTTGGACTGGGCAGACGAAAAAAAGCCCCTCAATTGAGGGGCTTTTAAATGTTCGGTTAGTAATGGGGAAAACAATACGCTCAGGCTGCCAGTTGGCAGTGCTTCGTTAGATTGGCGTTTTGTAAGGCTGTATTTCATGTTTTCTCCCGGCAAATCGTCGCGCATTATACTCGCGATTGTATTCACTGCAAGATTTGTTGAGAGAAATTTTTCATTCAATCAATAATCAATCTCAGGAACTAAAGAGAGAATTCCTGATCCTACCAATGCTCTGATTTAAAACATTCATTAAATAAATAATTAAAGTTGGTTTAATATAAAATATAAGAAGACGCGGTTATTTAACTACAAATACCGCAAAATCCTCAGCTAAATCAGTATTCGGAAATATTTCCCGACATTCAGCCAGTAAACGTGGGCAATCTTCTTTACCATAACGTCCGCTGATATGCGTTGCGATAAAATGTTTTACCTTGGCATCACGAGCCAGTGTTGCAGCCTGTTTAGTGGTGGAATGGCCTCGCTCATTGGCTTTTTCGGCAAACGCATGTTCCAGAGTGATTTCATGTACCATGACATCAACATCAGCCGCCAGTGTCAGGGCTTCCGGTGTGGGTTCGGTATCCCCGAAAATCGCTAATGATTTGCCACGAATCGGGGCTCCCAGATAATCTTTACCGGAAATTGTCCGTCCATCTTCCAATGTGACCATACCCCCTTGTTTTAAGGTTTGCATCCACGGGCCACGGGGAATTCCATCCTGATCCAGCTTTTGGGCATCCAGCGTACCGGGCCTGTCATGTTCTTCAATCCGATAGCCATAACATTCCACACGGTGCTTCAGGGCATAAGCAGTTACTTTTATTGTGCCATCATCAAACAGTAATCCGGGCTGTACTTCAATAATTTCCAGTGGATAGGTCAGAAAGGAGCCGCTTAACTGCAATGAAGTTTCCACAAACTGGCAGATCCCTTTTGGCCCGTATAGTGTTAATGGATCGGTGGAGCCGCCCATTGATCGACTGCATAGTAAGCCGGGCAGACCAAAGATATGATCTCCATGCAAATGAGTGATAAAGATCTTCTCCAGTTTGGAAATTTTAATCGGAGAATGAAGGATCTGGTGCTGTGTTCCTTCTCCGCAGTCAAACATCCACAGTGAGCTGCGGATCTCCTGTAAATCGAGAATAAGGCTGGTGACATTGCGTTCTTTAGTCGGGATACCTGCGCTGGTACCCAGAAATTTTAATTCCATATCGTCTTTTCCTAATCTTGCTGAATACTTTCCCAGTCTAAGCCGAATCGGGCGAGATACTTACGTAATCTATCGGCATCATTGGGTTGTTTCTTTTGTTGGCGGGAAACAGCGAAGAGCTTGCGACCGGCCTCCGATAAACTGGCTGATACCCGACAGACGCTGATAACGGTTTCTAACTGCTGGCGATCAAACAAATCAATTTCTGCTAAATGATCCGGTAGCAGGGCGGAACTATTTTCTCCTCGCCAGTGTTGTCTGAGGCGGATGATTTCTTCTTCTGCCAAATGCTGATTGATGCGGCCATTTTCAGCAAACGTTGCCATACGGGCGACTGATGCACTTAATTCACGGAAATTTCCCCGCCACTTGGCCTGTTCTGAGCAGGCAAAACGCAGGTAAATCTGCCGGGCTTCTTTATCAAAACGAACCTGTGTCTGTTGCATTTGTGCATAGCGGGCCAGTTCATAGTCGATGTTTGGTTCAATATCTTCACGGCGTTGAGCCAGTCCGGGTAGCTGATAAGTCCACATATTGATACGGGCATATAAATCTTCACGGAATTTCCCCTGAGCAACCCTATCCCGCAGATCCCGGTGAGTGCCGGCAATTAACTGAAAGTCACTGTAAACTTCCCGATCAGAACCGTACGGCAGGAAGTTTTTTTCTTCAATCGCCTTCAGTAACATCGCTTGTTCATCAAGGCCTAACTCGGCTACTTCATCCAAGAATAAAATACCACCATCGGCTTCGCGTAATAGGCCGGTTCGCGGCTGGATTGCCCCTGTAAATGCCCCTTTGACGTGTCCAAACAGTGTAGACATGGCATTATCACCGCGCAATGTCGCACAGTTTACTTCGACAAAACGCCCTTTAAGCAGATGGCGTGACTGGCGGAGTTGATAGATACGTCGAGCCAGAAAGGATTTACCTGCCCCGGTTGGCCCGGTTAGCAGGATCGGTGCTGATGAGCGCAGCGCAACACGTTCAATCTGGTCTATCAGGTGGTTGAAACTGGCATTGCGCGTAGCGATGCCGGATTTCAGAAACGCCACTTGCTCCTGCTGTTCACGCAGAAAGCGGCTGGTTAACGTGGTATAACGACTGAGATCCAAATCGATAACAGTGTAGACTCCTTCAGGATGGCTATCGCGATCGCCATTTCTGGGAGAAGTCTGGATCAGCTGGGCTGGCAGATAACGCGCTTCAGTCAGCAAAAACCAGCAAATCTGGGCAACGTGCGTGCCTGTAGTGATATGTACCAGATACTCTTCATTTTCAATATCGAAAGGATAGCGCACCGCAAAATCAAGCAGGGCAGTATAAACTTCCTCAAAATCCCACGGATCATCAATCTGGATTTCTTGCAGAACAACGCGTGTCTGTGGGGAGGTTTCTTCAATATCTTCTTTAACTCTTTGCGCCAGACTGTAGCTATCTGCCTGATAGAGTAATTCCAGCCTGTCAACTGGCAGCTCAGGCTGCTGGCATAGCCCAATAGTAGGGCGCCATTTTGTCCAGCGATTCGCTTTTTTCCCACGTCTGTCTAATGTTGTTCCCAAAACCCCAATAGCAACTCTGCGTTTCATCCTTGCCTCTGTTATTGATTATCTAAATTTATAAAAAACGATATAAAAAGATAAGAAAATCAAATGGCAAAAACAATCGCCGAAAATAGGTAAAAATAAAAATCGTTAAATTTCATAATGATAATAAATATTTTTGCCTTTTTTCAAAGTTGGCACGGGATTGGCAATAACTATAAGAGTCAACACACTGGAATTGTATGGGTTCAGAACCCAGCCGGTACATAAGTCATGGCATGAGGCCATTTTACTGCATGTATTCCGCCAGTGAGGGACGTTTAGCGAATAACGCAGGGTTACGTTGGGTTCGAGTCCCAGGTTCGCACCATATAAGGGATATGGTCTTTTACTCTCCAAGTAAAACACAAAAGAAAATATAGAAGTGAAAACCCGTATGACTGCCAATTGAGAGTCATCGCTTTGAAAACCCGGTAGATGATGCTGGGTTAAGGGCAGAATACTGAGCTGCTGCTGTCTGAGTACCGATGTATTTCCCCCTTGGCTTCGTCCTGATACCCGGTTTTCAGAGTGCAGGGAATAAAAAGGAAAAATAACAATGATGAAGAAAATAAAAATATTGCAGGGACAAATTGGTTTACTGGCAAAAGAGGGTGAGTACTTGCAGGTTTTAACCGCAGGTGAATATCGTTTTAGTGATTGGTTTAACAAACTGCAATTGACGACTTTTAACCTTAGTGGTGGCGCAATAGAAGCAAAATTGGCAGAACATTTACGCCAGTATCATGCTGATTGGGTCGAACAGTATTGTGATGACATCCAGCTGGCTGAAGATGATATGGGACTATTGTATGAACATGATTTACTGAATGAAATTATACCATCTGCAACTCGCCGCCTATATTGGAAAAATAGTGGGTTACGCCGATGTGAAATCCGTAAAACGACGGAACAGGAAATTTCACCTGAATTAGTTTCTTTGTTGCACGCTGCGAAAACCCATAAACGTACTGTGAAAGGATTGGATAATATCCTGATTGCTCAGATCCCAGTATGGCAGGTCGGTATTCTGAAAATTGATGGCATTGTTCAGGCGTTGCTACAGCCAGGCCTGTATGGATATTGGCGTGTTGGCTATGACATCTCTGTGGAAATTGTCGATACCCGTTCACAAGCTAAGGTTGAAGGCAATCTGGCAGAACATCTACGTCAGCAGCATAGCGACTGGGTAGACGAATTTTGTGATGGTATTGAAATTGCTGATGATGAAATGGGGTTGCTATACGAACATGCTGTGTTGGTCGAAATTCTGCCTCCGGCAACCCGCAGTTTGCACTGGAAGAATGGAAATCCCCGCCGCATAGAGGTACTGAAATCCTCTGAGCTGGAAGCTGATGCTGAATTGGTTTCACTGTTAATGTCTGCTATGGCGCGAAAACGTAGTGTGAAAGGCTCAGATAGTGTACTGATTACTCAAATCCCGGCTTGGCATGTAGGGATTCTGAAGGTTGATGGAATTGCACAGGAATTATTACAGCCGGGTTTAAAAGGTTATTGGCGTGTCGGGCATGATGTGCTCGTTGAAATTGTTGATACCCGGTTACAGGTGCTGGAAATCAGCGGTCAGGAGATACTGACCCGTGACAAGGTAAATCTGCGCATTAACTTATCTGCTAACTGGCGTTATCAGGATGTTCTGATGGCATACGAACAACTCAGTGATCCAGTTTCATATCTGTACCGCGAGTTGCAATTTGCTTTGCGTGAAATAGTAGGCACGCGCTCACTGGATGAATTGTTGGAGAATAAGCAGGTTATTGATGATCTGGTTGGTGAAAAGATCCAGCAAATTGCCCAGCGTTTTGGTTTGGAAGTGGCATCACTTGGTGTGAAAGACATTATTTTGCCCGGCGATATGAAGACCATTCTGTCGCAGGTTGTAGAAGCAGAAAAGTCTGCACAGGCTAATGTTATTCGTCGTCGGGAAGAAACGGCGGCAACCCGATCGCTTCTAAATACCGCCAAGGTGATGGAGAACAATCCGATAGCCTTACGCCTGAAAGAATTGGAAACACTGGAAAGTATTGCAGAACGCATTAATCAGATCTCAGTGTATGGCGGTTTAGATCAAGTATTAAACGGATTGGTACAAATTAAAGGAGAACAAAAATGACTATAACTGAAATGAACACCAATGCTTATAACTTATTGACTCAGGAGAGCGGTGCTCCGGTAAAAATGTGGACGAATGGGGTGCCGGTTGATCCAAAAGCGATTACTCAATTACAAAACACGGCCAAGATGCCTTTTGTATTTAAGCATCTGGCCGTGATGCCGGATGTACATGTCGGTAAAGGTTCTACCATCGGGAGTGTGATCCCGACTCGTGGCGCTATTATCCCGGCAGCCGTTGGGGTGGATATTGGCTGCGGAATGATTGCAGTTCGTACTTCATTGGTGGCATCGGATTTACCGGATAATTTGCTGAATATCCGCCATGCTATTGAAGCTGCTGTACCGCACGGGCGCACAGTGAACCGTGGCGGACGGGATAAAGGTTCCTGGAATAAGGTGCCGGAAGTGGTGGATCAACATTGGGCAACGTTGGCTGATCGTTTTAAACATATCACCGATAAATACCCGAAACTACTGAACACCAATAACCGTCAGCATTTGGGAACGCTGGGAACAGGGAACCATTTTATTGAGCTGTGCCTTGATGAAGCGGATCGCGTTTGGGTAATGCTACATAGCGGTTCCCGCGGAGTAGGAAATGCCATTGGTAATCTGTTTATTACACTGGCGCAGAAAGATATGCAGCAACATATCGCTAACTTGCCTGATCGTGATTTGGCGTATTTTGAGGAAGGAAATCGCTACTTCGATGATTATATGGAAGCGGTGGACTGGGCACAGGACTATGCGCGCCAGAATAGGGAAGTGATGATGCATCGAGCACTTGAGGCGTTATCACGCGAGATACCAAAACCGTTCACAACACAACAGGAAGCGGTGAATTGCCACCATAACTATGTACAGCGTGAGCAGCACTACGGTGAAGAGATTTTGGTAACCCGTAAAGGAGCGGTATCAGCCCGTAAAGGCCAGATGGGGATCATTCCGGGTTCGATGGGAGCAAAAAGTTATATTGTCCGAGGGCTTGGAAATGAAGAAAGTTTTTGCTCATGTAGCCACGGCGCTGGTCGTGTAATGAGTCGTACGGAAGCGAAAAAACGCTTTACAGTGAACGATCAGAAACAAGCCACCGCGCATGTGGAATGCCGAAAAGATAGTGATGTCATCGACGAGATCCCGATGGCATATAAAGATATTGATGCAGTAATGGCTGCTCAGTCTTCATTGGTGGAAATCGTGCATACTTTACGTCAGGTAGTTTGTGTAAAAGGTTAGAAGAATCGCAGCAGGAAAAAGAAAATGGAAAGGGAAGCAGAAACAGTTAGCCCGGCAATGCGGGCTCGTATTAAAAGAGAACTGTATAAAATAGAGAAAAAATATGGCGTGCGGATACTGTACGCCTGTGAGTCTGGCAGTCGAGGGTGGGGCTTTGCCTCACCAGACAGTGATTATGATGTGCGATTTATTTATGTTCACCCCGTGGACTGGTATCTCAAAGTGGAAGCAGGGCGGGATGTGATTGAACTGCCGATAAATGATGAGCTGGATATCAGTGGCTGGGAGCTGCGCAAGGCTTTAAAACTACTGAAGCAGGCAAACCCGACTTTGATGGAATGGCTGGATTCTCCGGTCATCTATCATGCAGATGCGGCTGCAACTAATGGGCTGAAAGCGATGGTGCCGCATTTTTTTTCGGATATGAAAGCGCGTTATCATTATCTTTCAATGGCGAAGAAAAACTTCAGGGGTTATTTGCAGGGTGAGCAAGTTCGGCTAAAAAAATACTTTTACGTATTGCGTCCGTTACTGGCTGTGCGTTGGATTGAGATGGGTAAAGGTACTCCTCCCATAGATTTTGAAACGCTGGTGGCTGGTACAGTTTATGATCCTCAATTGAAAGCAGAAATTGCAGATTTACTGCGAATTAAACGAGCTGCCAATGAAGCAGAATATGGTTTGCGCAAGCCGGGAGTTCACGCATTTATTGAATCAGAACTGAATGAGACAGTAGTGCGTTGTGAGCTGAAGGATAATCGTGAACGCAATCAGGATTTACTTGATAGTTATCTGAAGCGTTGGGTAATGAAAAATAGATAAAAAACGCCGATTACTGAGGGAAAACATGGATCATATCGATACTAAAATCAGCAAGTTTTTAAGTTACGTATTGCGTCATCAGCCTGAATCCATCGGTCTAACACTGGATAGTGAAGGCTGGGCGGATATCAGTACGCTGATTAAATGTGCAGTGAAGCAAGGAAAGCGACTGAATTACCCTATGATTGAAAAAATTGTCGCGACTAATGATAAAAAACGCTTTGCGATTTCGGAAGACAGGAAACGTATCAGGGCAGTACAAGGGCATTCAGCCAAACGGGTAGATATCTCTTATCAGGAAAAGATACCGCCGGCCGTTTTGTATCACGGTACAGCAACCCGCTTTCTGGATTCAATATTTAAACAAGGGCTGGTGGCGGGAAATCGCCATTATGTGCATTTATCGGCAGATGAAGTGACTGCGATTAAGGTGGGTCAACGACATGGTAAAGTTGCTATTCTAAAAATTGATGCTCAGTTAATGTATGAACAGGGAATTAAATTCCATCAGGCCGAGAATGGTGTCTGGTTGACAAAGGCGGTTCCTGTCGAATATATCAGTATGAAGTAACATCATAATTAAACATGTTTATGCACACCTCACTCTGGAGATAAAAATGACAGTTCTGGATTCTCTATTGGCATTCATGATCGCTGCTACATTATTAACATTAACTCCTGGTCTGGATACGGCTTTGGTTTTAAGAACCGCCGCGGCGGAAGGTGGGAAAAAAGCCTTTCAGGCCGCTCTTGGAATTGATGCCGGATGTTTTATATGGGGAGCGATGGTGGCATTTGGTTTGGGTGCATTGATCGCTGTATCTGAACTGGCATTCAATATTCTGAAATGGTGTGGAGCGCTGTATTTATGCTGGTTAGGTCTTCAGATGATCTTTCGCCCTAATACCGATCTTGGTGGTAAGAATACTTCTTCGGTTAAAACGTCGAACTGGTTTATCAGGGGCATGCTGGGAAATGTACTGAACCCAAAAGTAGGTGTGTTTTATGTCTCTTTTTTGCCTCAGTTTATTCCTCAGGGGCATTCACCCATGATCTGGACATTTGGCTTAGTTGCTATTCATGCCGCACTGGGTACGATATGGTCACTGATTCTGATTTTTGCCACACGTCCGCTTTCCCATGTGTTAAAGCGTGGTAATGTCATCAAATGGATGAACCGGGCGACAGGAGGATTATTTCTGTTTTTTGCGGTTAAATTAGTATTTAGCCGGCGTTGAAACTTCGTTGAGCTTAGGTTGATATTTGTATTCTACAATATATTTATGTTCGACATATTATCCATTGTCTTTTCAGTTTACAATCTGAAAGACAATGGATGTAGCTTATTAAAGTGACTTTCCATTTTAAACAAACCTTGTGTTTTTCTGACCATTTGATGGGATTATTCTATATTTAAATTAATTGATTATTATATTTCTCATTATCACAGTTATAGGAATGGTATAAATATAATAAATGAGGAGATAATTAAATGAATGTTACTTTTCGCACATTTGATATTAAAATATCTTCTGGAGATCCCAGAAGGACGGATAAATTTTATTATAATGGTAGACAGCAAGTCACATTGGTTATTAATATTATAAAACAAGTGGATGGTGTCGATACGCCATTAACTGAGGACGAAAAGGAGAGTGTGACGCTAGCGAGTAAAAAGCATCCCAAAACTCCTCTCAGCTCTCCCTGGTTCTGTGATAAAGTAAAGAATCAGTATGATGAAGGAATTAGGGGGGAAGTAATAAATAGTAATACAATTAATGAGAATAAAAGTAAGCAGGGAGATACAAATCCAGAGACTATTTATCGCTATTTTCGGGCGGAAGCAAGTGATAAAATGGAGCTTGTAGCGACAGTGACCATTAATGGGAAAATATACTCTTCCAGCACACAAGATGATAAAGTAGTAACAATATTACCCCGTGCACCGTATAAAGTAGATCATCGTGAACTTAAGTTAGAACAAAAAATAGCTTATTTAAATGAATTTGAAACCAGAAATTATATAAGTATTAGTTTTTATTCTTGGGGACTACCAGATTCATTATACATTAAAGAATATAAAGTTCTTTGTGTTAAATACGAGGCTATTCCTGAAGGTGGCATTATAGGTCGTAATTTGCCTGGTGAGGATCCTGCACGAATGAGTGTCATGTTAAAAAGAGATATTTTAGATATTCCAGTTAAGAGTTTAATAAGAACGGAAAATGTACCGGGTGGAGATACTATTTTACATTTTCCCATTAAAAATAATGAATTCAGAGCAACTCTTGGTTTTTGTGATAATCGCGTTCATCACGAAAGAAAAATAAATGTGGGCTGTATAGCCGAGATAGTGGATAATTTTGGATGCCGCCATACTTTTCTAGTGAAAACAACCAACGACTTTAGTTCATTATATTTTGTTGACTAAGTCGATATCTGTTGAGACGCCGGTTGCTAAGATGCTGGCGTCTATTTTAATTTCCACTTATAGACATTTCGTCTTTCAAGTTGTTTCTATGTTTATATTGGCTGCACTTACTTACCCTAGTTAGCGTATTTATAAACATACGATTATCTATGCTCCCGGAGATTACTGAGAGGCTCCAGTTTCTCACCGGAGCTCAGCCTTTGACCGGGCAAATTCGTACCTGACGAATTTGTTTCTCCCTTGCCGCCGCGACGCATTTTGAAATAAATCCATTGTATATAGAGTTAGTTCTCAAATAGCGTGTTAAATATCAAAGTCTAATTCTTTAACCAATGTAGCCACCATGACAGCCTTAATCGTATGCATACGGTTTTCTGCCTGATCAAAAACAATGCTGTATTCTGATTCAAACACATCATTAGTCACTTCCAGACCACCAGACAAGTTGAATTCTTTCGCAAGCTGTTTACCAAGAATGGTTTCTTCATTATGAAAAGCCGGCAGGCAATGCAGGAATTTCACATCTGGATTTCCCGTTAGTTTCACGAGATCCATATTAACCTGATAAGGCGCTAATAATTCAATGCGCTCCTGCCAGACATTTTTAGGCTCACCCATTGAGACCCAGACATCGGTATAAAGGAAATCAGCTGCCTGTACGCCAGCCGAGATATCTTCCGTCAGTGTGATTTTTCCACCTGTTTTCGTCGCCTGTTTTTGGCATTCACTCACTAATTGAGCATCCGGCCAGCAGGTTTTTGGTGCAACCAGACGCAAATCTAATCCCGTTAATGCAGCCGCTTCCAGCAAGCTGTTACCCATGTTATTACGGGCATCGCCCAGATAGGCCAGTTTTATTTCAGTTAAGGGTTTTCTACTGTGTTCCTGCATCGTCAACAAATCTGCCAGTAGCTGAGTCGGATGGAACTCATCCGTCAGTCCATTCCAGACGGGGACACCGGCATATTCTGCTAGCGTGTCGACTATTGCCTGCCCATAGCCACGGTACTGAATACCATCATACCAACGCCCAAGTACCCTTGCTGTATCCCTGATCGATTCCTTATGCCCAATCTGGCTGCCGCTGGGACCTAAATAGGTGACATTAGCCCCTTGGTCATGTGCTGCAACTTCAAATGCACAGCGTGTGCGGGTGGAGTCTTTCTCAAAAATCAGGGCGATATTCTTTCCTGCCAGCAAGGGAATTTCTTTACCTGATTTTTTATTCGATTTCAATTTCCTTGACAGGGATAAAAAAAGCTCAATTTCTTTAGGCTTGTAATCAAGTAATCTCAGGAGATGACGGTGAAAAAATGGATTCATGTGACATTTTCTCCATAGGGATAAATTGAATTAATATGCACTATATATCAATAAAAAATCTTATTACAAGCGCTATATACACAATGGATTTCAAGATGCATCGCGGCGGCAAGGGAGATCATCCCCGGGAGCATAGATAACTATGTGACTGGGGTGAACGAGCGCAGCCAACAAAGAGGCAACTGGAAAGACGAAGTGTATAGTGTGTATTGAAGATTTAAGGATAGCCAAGAGAATAGTGCCCCGGCGCTTAAGGCCTGTACTTTTGGTTTAACAGCACGGGATAGCTATATCCTTTGCAAAGAAAAGATGGGAGAATGCGGAACAGGATAGCCAACTGACAGAGGGGATTGGCATGGCAGACCCACATGCACTGGAAGAACAGCGCGAAGAAACTCGCTTGATCATCGAAGAGTTATTGGAAGATGGCAGTGATCCTGAAGCGCTTTATATCATTGAACACCATTTTTCAGCAGACGATTTTGACCGTCTGGAGAAAGCAGCAGTTGAAGCATTTAAACTTGGTTATGAAGTGACAGATGCGGAAGAGCTGGAAACAGAAGACAGCGTTATTTTGATGTGTTGTGATGTAATCAGTGAGAGCCGTCTGGAGGCTGACCTGATCATTGCACAGGTTGAGCAATTGATGGATCTGGCTGAAAAAATGGGTGTGAATTACGATGGCTGGGGAACTTATTTTGAAGACCCTAATGCTTCAGATGATGAAGAAGATGTAGGTGATCTTTTCCCGGAAGAAGATGAACCCAGATTACACTGAGTGTTTCTATCGCATTTGCCCCACGGTTCGCGCGGGGCACATTATTATGTTTTTACAGCATTTTAACCATTCTAACCTCACAATCACTGTGCCCAGTATTGCCTAGGGGCGCATCAAGGTAACTGAATCCCAGTTTTTCATACAAAGCGATGGCTGCTTTCAGGTTTTCTGTTGTTTCTAAATAACAGCGTGTAAAGCCCTGTTCCACCCCGAATTCCAGCGATTGTTTAACGATTTGTCTGGCAACACCCTTGCCCCGTAATGCTGACGAAAGATACATTTTCTGCAGTTCACAGGTATTACTATCACCTCCTGACAGTGGGGCAACTCCACCGCCTCCAACGACTTTCCCCGCCATTTCAACAACCCAGTATGCACTGCGGGGCTGGCTGTAAACTTCGTACAGAGTATCCAGAATTGGGTCAGCGACGGCGAAGCCTTTGTCAGCTGTCAAACCGTGCTCGGCGGATACCTCACGAATAATGGCGGCAATATCTGGATTATCTTGTTGGGTAATAGGGCGGATGATGTAGTCGTGATTTGTGTTTTCTGCCATTTCTTCCTCTTTACTATTTTTCATTAAAGATAATCGAGACAATAGGCGTGTCTCGAAAGAACGATTGAATAAGCGAGGATATTGGAAGCCTGCTTGAAATTATTATTGATGCTGTAACGATATAATTATTAGATCGATATTAATTGAAAAGAAAAATAAGTAAATAATTAAATCAGAAGGGGGTACGGAAATATAAAATAAAACGGCACCATTATGATGCCGCAATTTTACAAATTGTATGATGAATTACTTCGAAATATCAGTTCCGAAGTATTTCTCAGAAATGTGGGCATAAGTTCCGTCATCTTTCATGCCTTGCAGAGCTTTATTAATAGCCTCGACTAATTCAGGATCACCTTTACGCAGTAATACGGCCGATTTACTGGCATCAGTCTGCTGAGCGACAATTTTCACCGGCGCATTCGGGCGCTGATTTTTGAAGTCCAGAAATGACAGACGATCATTCAGTGTGGCATCTGCTCGACCGGTGGCAACTAAATCAATGGATTGGTTAAAACCATCCGTGCTGACCAGTGTGGCACCATAAGATGTTGCTAATTGCCCGTAGTTACTGGTTAAAGATTGTGCGGAGCGTTTTCCTTTGAGGTCAGCAAAGGATTTGATGCTGTCATTGTTATCACGGGTGATAAGAACAACCTGAGATGTTGTGTAAGGAATCGAGAAGCTGAATTTAGCTTCCCGCGCAGGAGTAACACCAACCTGATTAACAACAGCATCAAAGCGTTTGGCATCCAGTCCTGCAATTAAACCGTCCCATTTTACTTCCGTAAATTCAGGTTTAACATTCATCCGGCGTGCAATTTCTCTGGCAATATCGACATCAAAGCCGGTTAATTTATTGCTGGCATCATGGTAGGTAAATGGGGGATAAGTTCCTTCAGTACCAATTTTAAATACGCCAGAGGCTTTTATGGCATCTAAATCTTTACCGGCATAGCTGGGAGCAGAGATAGCAAGAGTAACGGCGCCTGCAAGCAGCAATTTTAAGAATACTTTCATGATGTTCTCCAAATGAATTTTTATAAAAATGTAGTGGCTCTCTATATTTGCCAGTCCGGTAAAGTTTCAGTCAGAGTTGAAACAAACTCGATAGTGCGCTGGTGATCCGGGCGGGTAAACATGTGTTTGGCGCTTCCCGATTCGATAATTTCCCCAAATTCCAGAAAAATAACATCATGGGAAAGGTTAGCAGCCAGACGCAGATCGTGCGTAGCCATTAACATTGTTGTCCCTTCATCTGCCAGCTGTTTCAGTACGGAGACGACTTCTTTTGATAGTTCAGGGTCAAGGGCTGAAGTCGGTTCATCACATAATAATACCTTTGGTGATGGTGCCATCGCTCTGGCGATTGCAACACGCTGCTGCTGACCACCGGATAATGTGGTTGGCCACACATCTGCTTTATGCGACATTTCAACTTTTTCCAGTAGCTCCATCGCCCGTTCTCTGGCACGTTCACGAGGCCATTTCTGTACCCAAATCAGCCCCTCCATGATGTTTTCAATCACAGTGAGGTGAGGAAAAAGCTGGAAATTCTGGAATACCATGCCGGTTTGCAAACTAAAGCGCTGGATTTCCTTGTGGGAAAGCCGTTCTTTGCCGGTAAACGTAATTTTTTCTTTCCCCAGCATAAGTTGGCCAGCCTGTGGAATTTCCAGCAGGTTAATGCAGCGTAACAGGGTGCTTTTTCCACTGCCGGAAGGTCCAATAAGGGCGGTCAGGCTGCCTTCCTTAATAGTCAGGTTTATATTTTTCAGCACCTTTTGTCCGTCGAAACTTTTTTCAATGTTAGAGAGCTGAATCATTATTGACTTCCTTATTATTGCCATTTTTAGCATATTGCTGGGAGAACTTGTTTTCCATACGGGTTTGCAGTGCTGATAACAGCGAACTCAGGATCAGATAAAGGATGGCTGCTTCGGTGTACAGGATCAGTGGCTGGTATGTCACGGCGGCGATGCGCTGTGCGGCCAGAAACATTTCTGGCACGGTAATAACAGACGCCAGTGAGGTATCTTTTACCAGAGAAATAAAGGTATTTGAGAGCGGCGGAATAGAAACTCTTGCAGCTTGTGGCAGAACGATACGACGCAGGGATTGCCACCAACTCATACCGATAGAGTGAGAGGCTTCCCATTGTCCTTTAGGAACTGAATTCAGCGCTGCCCGGATAACTTCTGATGTGTAAGCACCGACATTCAGCGTAAAGCCAATTACGGCAGAGGTGAATGCTTCCAATGTAATGCCGATGCTGGGTAGTGCATAAAATATCAGAAAAAGTTGCACTAATAACGGTGTCCCGCGGATCAGCCAGACATAAAAACGTACAACTACAACCAATGGCTTAGGCCCGTAAAGCCTGATCAGGGCAACGATAAACCCCAGCGTAAGCCCGAGGGCAAATGTGATCAGGGTGAGGGGAATAGTAAATGTCAGGCCTGCGTAAATCATCGGCCAAAGAGAATCCAGTGCTAAGCTGAGCCAGGATGGAGTCATATATCGTTCCTATATTAACATCAAAAAGTATTTATTTTTTATAAGATTGTTTTAGTGATGATATGGCAATAAGAGAGCATCCTTATATAAAATAAAGTTATAGCTTAGAACTGGCGGATCAGTGACTAAAATACTTGTCCCAGATGCGCTGGTAAGTTCCGTCAGCATTGATTTCAGTAATGGCTTCATCGACTGCGGCCTTTAACCCGGTATCGTTTTTGCGCAGGAGTACAGCAGTCTGTGCTGCATGGGTATCGGTTGCCACAATTTGTACCGGCGCTTCCGGGCGATGTTTTTTATAATCGAGGTAGGATAGTTTATCGTTGATGGTGGCATCTGCACGGCCCGTACTGACAAGCTCAACTTCCTGATTAAAGCCATTTGTAGCGATAATTTCTGCTCCGTGCTGACGCGCAATCTGGGCGAAGTTATTGGTTAAGGTATGGGCGGACTTTTTGTTTTTTAAATCACTAAACGTTTTAATCTTATTGTTATCGGTTCTGGTAATCAGAACAGCTTCTGAAATGACATAAGGCAAGGAGAAAATATATTTTTTCTGGCGTTCGGGAGTAATCGCAATCTGGTTCATAACTGCATCTGATCGTCCCGCATCCAGACCAGCAATCAGCCCATCCCATTTCCCTTCAATAAATTCAGGTTTTACTTTCATTCGTTTGGCAATTTCGCGGCCGATTTCTACATCAAACCCAGTTAATTTGCCCGAGGTATCATGATAACTGAATGGAGCATACGCTCCCTCTGTTCCGATCCTGAATATGCCAGAGGACTGGATTTTATTCAGGGTGGATTCTGCATAAGTTAAATGTGTAAAGCCCAGTTGGATAATTCCTGCCAATAATATCTTATGGATAATTTTCATTTTACCTTCCTGATAATGAGAGTTATTATCAAATATAATACATGATTGGCTTTTTAGTCCTAATGATTTATATATAATATGAAATTATATATTG
>NZ_CAWQMW010000157.1:0-25853 GCF_963895965.1 Xenorhabdus sp. PB30.3
AAACAGTAGACATTGAATTTCTTAAAAGTGCTGTTTTATTCATTTAACTTTAACAAATAATTTCACTTTAAAAAATTAATGCATTCATTAAATATTCTTATGGAAAATCTCTTTTAATATTATAAATAGAAATTAAGACAAGAATTTAAAATCCAAATTAATTAAACCTCAATAATAAAAAAGATAAAAACAAAAACATTAGACCAAATAAAAAGTAGTAGATGACCAAATTATAATGCATTAATGAAAATAACATATCTACCACACTAGAAAAACAAGAGAATATAATATGAAATATATTTTACTAATTTTATCTCTATCAGCATTTTATGCTTATCCTTATGATCCCTCTGCCTACTCAAACCCTAATAGGCACGTCTGTTCTATAGCTTTAAACAATCAAATCTATAACCCATCTGATTTTTTTAATAATAATTTAAGATATAGAATAGCTGAAAATATAGGATCAGTTACAGTCTCTATTCATAATGATGATGGAACAACAAGAAATATTACTATCGAGGTTGCTCCATTAGTAAGAGATGCGGCAGATATGTGGAATCAACGCCTTATAGCAAGGAATAGCCCTATTCGTCTTACAGAAATACCTCAGGGCTCATCGAGTGATACTGATTTTCAAATCACCAGAGCAAATGATGCGCAACAGACAAGTTTGGGTTCGGATTTAGCTGAAACAACTTTAGTTTTACCTCCTGAAGTCCAAGAGCATATAACAAATCAAGTTTTTAATAGACCTGGAATAGTCCTAACTAATACATTCAATTATCCAAGAGAAACTTTCAACACCATTAGAAAAACGTTAAATGAACATTATTCAGAACCCCACGTTGCAAAAATATTGGTTTACCATACCATAGCTCATGAGTTTGGACATGCTTTAGGTCTGACGCATCCCGGGTTGCTTGAATTGGGAGGGCTGAATGAAAAAGAAAATAAAATACAATTAGATAGATCAAATCCCGGACACTTTTTTGCTATAGCGATTACAGCAGAAGTTGAACAGGGACAAGCAAATGCCAGAGTACCATTAATGACAAGTAACGATACCTATTTTCTCCGATTACGTAACCAATTAGGCAGGCAATTAGAATATAACGATCTCCGCCCATCAGAATTAGAACTAAACGCTATAGCGACAGAAAATGCATGCGGTGATTCACCTTCACCTCAGTCTAAAAGAAATGTTACGGCCTCAGAAATTTGTAAAGAAAAACCTCGTATATTTTACCCTATAGCGCAAGCACTGATACCCATTTATCAAACACAGTTATTTAACTAACCTTAATTCCGTTTAAGCCATTACTGAAATATCGTTTTCTGTGTGGAAAATTTGGTCATGCTCCCAATAATTAGATGTTGCGATAAACTTCTCACTTTTTATTACTGGTGAGATATGGCTAAAGTTGATGTAGTTTGTCGTTACTGTCACAAAACAGAAGATGTCAAAGGACATGGCAAAGGAAGCAGTGGACAGGCGGTAAACATCACCATTGAACGGGGGCAGTTGATTATCCGGCTGATTAAGAATGACTGACGGCTAAAAAAGAAGACCCCAGCACTTGGCTGGGATCTTTGTATTATCTCCGTGATTTAAATGGTTTGTAACGCATCCACCAATCACCTATACCTATTATCAATCCTGTCACCACACTTGCCTCCAAAGTTTTTTTCATATGCTCAAATGAAAAAATAAAATCACCACCAATAAATAACCAAATAATGCAGTTGATGATACAGTGGATTAACAATCCCATAAGAAACAGGCCTACCATGCATAAGATAGTTATGATAATAAAATATTTCAGTTGATCATTCTTCCGATTCATCCATTTTCTCCTGAATTTTCTCCTTAGTATAATTAACTCCTTGTTGAGTCAATGTGTTTGTGGTTTCGGTTCCCCAAGCAGACCCCACATTTCCTACGATATTAGGCAGGTGATGTGGCTTCATATCCTTCGAAAGTCCATAGTCACCTTTTACGGCCCCTTCCCGCAATTTAGGATTAAATTCACTTGTCAACAATTGGCCAAGCTTATTTCCAGTAATAGCAATTTGCCCAAACCATACCCTACCCAGAACCTATTGCAGAACCGGCAGTATTTAAACCCATTGAATATAGATCATCCCCCTTTCACCACACTGCCTAGTGCTCCCATGCCGGTATTCCAGCCCACCTTTCCCCAAAAACCGGTATTCGCCGTGGCTGCCCCTGTCCAGAACGCAACAATAACATCACTCGGAATAACAGTGCGATTAAACATATATTGAATACCTGTAACCGTACCCGCCATGAAGACCGTAATACAGGCAAAACCCGTTATTACAGCCAACATCCCAGTCTGCATCTTAAAGGCAACTGGCTGGAAGAGGCCGCGTTTACCACCGGACAGGCGGTGAATATCACCGTTGAGCGGGGGGCAACTGATTATTCAGCTCATTGAGAAGGACTAGTAGCTAAAAAGGAAGATCCCAGCGCTTAGGCTGGGATCTGATTGCTATATTATGCAGGTATTTTTGACAGTAATGTATTCACTTTATCTATATCTTCAGGATGAAGTTTTAAATACTTTTCACAGGCTAATCTGACGTAATGGTAACAAGTTTCTTCAGTTACAATAACAGTATCTTCTTCTGTTGGAGGATACCCAATAGCAAATTCAACACCTTCAAAATGTTCAGTTTCATCATAACTATCCATGTCAGGAAAATTACAATAAGCCCCATCAACACTTAATGTCCATTTTTTTGACAGTAGCTCTATAGCATCTAAAAATTTACCATCCTCATACATTCGTTCAAAATATGACACGATAATTAAATCTAAGCCTAAACCCATATCAAACTGACTAAATAATTCTTTTTTCATATCAAATCTCAATTAGGATGAAAATTTCTTACTCTTCCTGTTATTTTATCGACATATATTCTGAAACTTACTCCATCAACAATAGCGGTGGATTGTCCGCTACCACTAGCCATGGCATCTTTATAACCTTTTGCAGAAGCTTGCTGACCCAATTCTAAAATTTTTTGATCGGTAAAAATTTTAGGATCATAAACAGTTTTTGTTTTAATTGCTGGCTTGTATTCCCCAGTAAGATTTCCTGCTCGATCTTTTGTGGGTATTTGATATTTGATCTCTGTAATCCCTAAATAGCTTGTCAAAATGGTAGGAGTATCAAAGAAACTCAGTCCCATTTTTGCGAATTTGGATTTTCCAGAAACAAAAAAGCAAAAAGAAGAACTGAGTTATGGTTAATTACAGCATTCATAAAAGTCGGTTGGTCAAGAAATGGCTGACTCAAAACCTGACAGTAAAATTGTTATTTCTTCCGGTTTATTCTCCTTGGCTGAATAAAAATAAAATAGAGCGACTATGGCAATCATTGCACGAAACCGTCACACGAAACCAAGGTAGGCCGCCACGAAGACCGCAGCACGGGTATGACCCGCTATTACAGCCAACACCCTAGTTTGCATTTAAAGGGCAACTGGCTGGAAGAGGCCGGATTTGCAACCGGGCAGGCGGTGAATATCACCGTTGAACGGGGGCAGTTGATTATCCGGCTGGTTGAGAACAACTGACTGCTATTAATGAAGATCCCAGCACTTGGCTGGGATCTTTAGGTTAAAAGTTATGTATATCAAATACTAATCATCTAATAATCCTGCTGGAATTAAATACATTCTCTTAAACCATTCGTAGCTATGGTCTAACATACTCCTAATTGCATCATCTGAAGCCAATTCATCATAACGCTTCTTGATATTAGCAATCAGTTCTGTAGAAAAATGTATCCTAAATGGTGTTTTACTATACATATCCAGTCCTTCCATAACAGCCTCTAATACTGGCGCTGACATGGTCAAAACATTTTTTTGAGCATAATCAAGGCCGTATTCTTTATTTAAATTAAATAAATGAGCAATACACCTCGAATCTAAGTAAATATCACCTATCTCAGATGACTCTAAAATAAATTTACAATATTGTTCACACAGAGTCCTGTCTAAGCACGATAACTCAGTAAGTGCTTTAGCTGCTTCATCATCAGGATTATCAAAGGAATTAATGTCCAGATAGCCATGATGTATATAACTATCTAACTGTTCCCTCAATGTTGTAACATCTTTTTTCACCATTATTACTCCTTAAATTTTCCTGTTGTCACAGTTGACAGGCGTTTTGAGCCATCAGGTAAAATCGTCCATACTGCATTTATACGGACAGAGTGACCATCACCATTACGACCTTTTAATACGATAGAACTTCTACGATTTTCAGCTGTGACTGTTTTAGCTGAATCAAGTAATTTATCCATTATTAGGACATTATTTTCTTTCGTGTCATGAATCCCTATCGAGTTCAAATCCGCAGCCATAGCACGAGAACGTTCCATTCTCTTAATGTTATCCTTTATTTTCTCTAATTCAGCATTTTTAGCCGGATCTTTAGCAAAAGCTCTCTGATTATCCCTTTTCTCATCCATCAAAACATTTTTACGGGCATGAAGTCCTTCCCAATCTCCAGCAGCCTTACCTCGTAGCCATGACTCTATTTTGCTAACAGGAATATTCGCATCACCTTTTACCGCAGTGATATGTTCTTTTCCATGCATATCCGGCAATGATTTGATTTCAAACTTTTCATCAACATTTTTTGCAAGTGGGTTATTAGGTATTTTTGACTTCCCATCAAATTTACCTGTCGGATGTTCAACATTCGTTACCGTGGCTTGATTCTTCGGACTGTATTTCCCTTCGCCCACGCTCCAGTTGTTGCCTTTCGCTATTTTATCAAGCGCTGAACTATTTTCGGGTTTGACTACCGGTGATTTCCCTTTATTGGACTTTCCTGCCCCGTTGAGCTCAGTCAACCCCTCAACAGCCCCTAATAATGCGCCTATTCCCATATTATATTGAAAGCGTTCCTGATCATTCGTCACCGGCTCAAGCTGCGCAATCGAATAATCAACCAACGCCTGACATTGGGCATTACAATCCGATGCATTTCGTTTTGCTTTTAATGCCGCCAGTTCCTTTTGCTGGTCATTCAGGGAGATATTGGTCGTTTCCGCGAGTGCTTGGTTTTCTGCATCTTTCCGCTTCAACGCATCGAGTAGCCGGGCTTTTTCATCCTCCGTGTTGGCTTTTGACGATTTATCCAGGTATTCCTCGATATCTCTCACGCTCAGGAAGTTATTCTCAATCGCATTCTTCGCAGTCTGCGCCCCGTCAATTCCACCTGCCGTAGAATCCGTTGCCAATCCTGCTGTCAATCCACCAGCCAATGTAGACAATGCACTAATTGTCTGCCGTTTTTCTTCATCTAATTGATCGAGTTCTTCTGGTGTTTTAACACCATAAAGTTGTTCGGCAATGATCGGGGCCATGAGTTCACCAACCGCTGCACCCGTGCCACCTGCTAATGCATCTCCACCATTAGCTTTTGCCAGTACTGCCCCCAAAACTGCATGAGCCATAGCATTGGCAGTTTTATTGACTTCTTTGGTTTTAGGATCAGTCGTCTTATCTTTAATGACTTCAGCCAGATAAGGTGCAGCACCTCCCGCGATTGCTGCTGTTAAATCACCACCGGCCAGTCCTTGTATTGCAGCAGTGGCAGCCATCATGGCTTTATTCAAATTACTACCAGTACCCCATTTCTTCTGCTCATCTTTATAAGCTTTAGTTTCACGTAGTTTAGCATAATAATCAGTCCGTTCTTTTTCTGATGTCCCTTCAGCTGGTTCAGGATTTCCATTCTTGGCCAGTTCTTCCTTACCTGCCTGAATCGCACGAATGTTACCTTCTGTTCGTGCAATGTCTATGGCTTGATTGCTAATTTCGCCGATCAGACGGCTTTGCTGGATACGTTTTTGCTCCTTCTCTTTGTTAAAGATTGGGCTGAGCGTCTGGTTTGCATGTTCTACATCACGACTTAGATCAGCGATATCCTGCTTCTGGTTTTCTGTATCACGAACAATAACCGCTCCTTCGCTGATCGCTGCATGAGTAGTCGAATTAGCATGCCCTTCACGGCTACCACCAACTGGCATTCCCATTGCCATATTTTTTAGTGTTCCATCGTTACCACTACTAACAGGATTACCACCCGACGCTCCTAACGGATTTTTCTGCGCATTGCTGGCAAAATTACCACTAGCGCTAAAGCCCGCGTTCTGGTGCTCAACTTTATATTCAGCTTTATTTTCAATATCGCTGAAACCAAGAGTACCTGTTTCCAGACGGTTTTTATCTGCAGTCGCGGTACTACCAATCACAGCTCCATCTAGCTGGGTATGCTCACCCACTTTCACGTCAAAACCGCCTTTGCCCGCAAAAATACCCGTCTGCTCCTGCACTGAATCATAATTACTGCGCATTTTTTCACGGCTGGCATTGACACTGCCTGAACCCGACATTGTGCCATAAGTGAAGCTTCCCGATGCACTTGCGTTAATCTGTTTAGCATCATAACGATCGCTATCCTGCTGGCTTTGCATGGTCAGATTGCGTCCAACATCTGCCTTAACAGTTTCACCCGTTATCTGTGCACCTGTCAGATTTGTATCCCGATCACTATGAAGATTAACCGTGTTACCGGCATTGAGTGTGGTTTCGATATAATTAGTTCCTGTCCCTTTTTCAAAACCCCTGCCTTTATTAGCACTTGCTGAGATTTGAATACCGGTAGAACCACCGAAAACTACACCAACACCCACGCTACCACCACTACTTTTATTCTTACTATCCTGCAATTGGCTGTTTTCAGCAGAGACAAGATTTACATCCCGGTTAGCAGATAGGTTGATATCTTTACCCGCTTGTAGCTGTCCACCCTGAATAGTGATATCACCATCTTCTCCTTTTTTACCGGCACCTGTTGCTGTAATGGAAAGATTTTCTCCCGCCGTCAGATTGCTACCCTGAGCAAAATTTTGCTGCAGTTTTTGCGTGGATTTGGAAGATTGAGTTTCCAGAGAAACTTTGACACCAAACGCACTATCCTGCGACGGATCATTGTTCTGTTCTGAAGCTAGACGTGCTGCCTGCACAGCTTGTACGCCGCCTAATGCGACCTTAGTGCCCTTAAGTGCAGCAAGACGGCTATCTTGTTCTTTCTCCTCATTGAACTGCTGAGCTGTTTCTACGGCGGTGTTGATAGCACTGCCTACAGCACCAGATAATGCAGCTTTTATCCCTGTCTTCCTCTGCTCTGCAGATTGTGATTGGTTGAGCTGGCTTTCGCTGGCGGTAATACTGACCTCCTGTCCTTTCAGATCCATATTTCCGCCTGAAATGAGTTCACTACCATGTACCGAAAGATCGCGGCCTGCAGTTACGCTCAGGTTACCGTCACTACTGCCAATCACACTGCCTTTTTCGCTATTAGCATCACCATCAACAGTTCCTTTGTCCTTACTCTGACCAACCATCACACTAACGCCGCTGGATTTTATCCGACCTAACTTTTTCTCTTCATTCGTATGAACAGAATGCTGGGATTCATCCACAGTGGTAATAATCACATCGCGGTTAGCAGCCAACGTAACATCATGGGTACCGGCAATGTGACTCCCTTGTACACCAATATCTCGACCTGCCTGTATTTCTATTTGATCGCCACTCAGAGTGCTGGATTTCGCAGTCTGCTGATCATTTTTGTCATAAGTTGTCGCCTTATTTTTTGACACCTTATTACTATTAACAGAGCTCTCCGTTAGATTGGCTTCGTGAGATGTATTATTTTGCTGATGAGTAAGCAGGAAATCACGCCCAGTCTCAATTTTAAGCGTTTCACCATTTACATGTGTGCCTGCCAGAGTTGTATCCTGTCCACTATTAAGAGTAATGGTTTTACCACTCTCTACTGTTGTTTCCGTCCATGTCGTCCCATTATCTTTTTCAAAACCTTTACTGCGGTTAGCCTTATAATCAACATTTGCCATAGCAACACCGCTCAATCCAAGATTGACACTAGCGCCGAGTTGCTTGCCACTGCTGCTATCTTCTTTATCAGTTCGGTGAGTATTAGCAGCCCCTGCCAGAGAAATATCTTTTTCAGCCTGCAAAATAGTATTTTCACCGGCTTTAAGCTGGCTACCTACCACAACTAAATTACCGGCTTTTTCACCTCCTTCCTGACCGGTGGCTGTAATAGATAAGTTATTACCTGCATTAAGGTGCGAGCCAACAGTCATATCCGATTCTTTATGAGTACTGGATAAACTTTTTTGCTTGCCTAATGTAGTCTGGAAAGAAAGTGACGGCATTACAGGATCTTTACCTTCAAGAAGATTTTCTTCTGCTTTATCATGTGCAGCCTGAGTTACACTCAGAGCAGACTTAATATCATACAGTGCAGAGACCCGACTATTATCACCTTGTTTATCCTGCTGCGACATGGTTTGAGCAGCAACCGCTAAGCTACCTTGAGATCCGCCAAAAGAGACACTCAATCCTTTACTTTTTTGTTCGAAAATCTCATCTCGGGTCAGTTTGTTACGCCCAGCTTCAATCTGTACATTACTACCGCTAATTGTTAGATCCTGACCAGCAATCAGCTCACTGCCACGTACTTTAGCTTCTCGTCCTGCATTCACAGTAAGGTTACCTTGGCTACTACCAATTAAGCTGCCTTTTTCGCTCTCACCATCACCTTCTGAGGTTCTCTTCTGGCTGGTTTTACCAACCATGAAACCAACACCACCAGACCCCATCAGACCGGATTTTTTCTCTTGCTTCACATGCTGCTCAGTAAACGATTCTACGGCAGTCGTCACCTGCACATCCCGGCCAGCCACCAATGCAACATCCTCTGTGCCAGCAATATTACTGCCTTTGACATGCAAATCTTGCCCTGACTTCACGATCACCTTATTTCCACTCAGTGTCGTGCTCAATGCTTGGCGCTGATGAACTTCATCGTGAGTTTCCGTTGATTCGGAGGAGAAGAGACTCTTATCTTGACGATAATGGTGTTCCGTCAGTGAACGTTGCATTTCACCGGACTCCAGTGTCATATCTCGCCCTGCCTGAACGTGTAAATCACCACCTGCAACAACTTCAGCTGCTTTCACTTTCAGGTCATTGCCGGCCAATAGTTGCATAGAACCTTCACTGTCCAATGTGCTGCCGATATCAGTTTTTTCATACTGGTGCAGGTAATTTTTGCTGTCCCAGTCATGGTTACGGGTTGTTTCCGTTGTAACAGTATTGATACGCAGGTCATTACCAGCACTCAGTGTTGTTGTCCCATGTTTACCCTTATTGACAATTTCACTGGCAGTCAGGGTGAGGTTATTGTTTGCATATAAAGCCAATTCACCTTGATCATTGGTAACATAGATACCTGCAGTACGGTCAACCCACTGGTCAGTACCCTGACTACCTACGGTAGTCGCACTGGTCAGATTATTACCAGCTAACAGCGTCACTCTGTCATTCCCTCGGATTTTTCCGCCCAGATTATTAATATCTGCACGCGCTTGTACCACTACCTTATTACCTCTGATTTCTCCCTTGTTTTGCACGTTTTCAGCGGTGAGCTGAGTGATCTCCCTTCCAGAAATCTGTCCGCTATTAGTAATATCCTGCAAAGCATTTGCCAGTACTCGTTGTCCAGTCAGTAATGCTCCACCACCAGTCAATTCATCCTGTTTCACTCGCGCATAGACCTGCGGTACCATTACTGTCTGTACCGAGCCATTCGGTAAGGTAACTTGACGGTTTTCCAACCAAACTATATCGGTTGTCAATAACGCCATTTGTGAAGATGTCAGAGTAACACCCGGTGTCAGCCCGTAACGCTTGCCAAAAGCTACACCTGAATTCATCAGCGCCTTAAACTGCTCTTCATCATTGCTGTAATTATCAAGATAGCGATGCCCAGTCAACTGTACTATTTGGTCACGTATTAGGCGCTGCTCATAGAAACCATCACCCAGACGTTTATGCATGTTACTAGGGTTGTTGTCCCACTGCTTCTGCATATAATCCGTACTTAACCACTTCTTATGATCAGTAAAACGGCGATCAGTTTCGACTAAAGGGGTATTGGGATTCTCAAGGTTTATGGTAAATAAACTGTTATCCGGTAAATTGGTATCTACATGAATACGACGAATGTCTAATTCTTGCCCGGAGTATACATTCTGAGCAGGCATCGTCTGGATTTTATTTAGACTATCCAGTTCCATCTGATTAGGTAAGTCTGTCGGCTTTATTAGATCTAACTGATTTGATGAATCCGTCACTTTCACTGGCTCTAATGTATTTGTCACATCAGCTACTTTCACCGGTTCTAATGCATTTGTCACATCAGGCACTTTGACAGGTTTTGATGCATTTGCCCCATCTGCCACTTTCATCGATTCTAGTACGTTTGTTGCATCCACCACTTTCACCGGTTCTAGTACGTTCTCCGTATCCGCTACTTTCACTGATTCTAATACGTTTGTCGCATCCGCCACTTTCACCGATTCTAATGTGTTTGCCACATCAGCCAATTTCACCGACTCCAACGTATTTGTTGCATCTGCTATTTTCGTCGATTCTAATACGTTTGTCGTATCCGCCACTTTCACGGATTCTAATGTGTTAGCCACATCAGCCACTTTCACCGACTCCAACGTATTTGTTGCATCTGCTACTTTCACCGATTCTAACGTATTTGTTGCGTCCGTTATTTTCACTGGTTCTAGTGCATTTGCCGTATTCATCACTTTCAGTGACTCTAATACGTTTGTTGCATCCACCACTTTTACTGGTTCTAATGTGTTTGCCGCATCCGCCAATTTCACCGACTCTAACGTATTTGTTGTATCCGTCACTTTAACTGGTTCTAATGTGTTTGCCACATCCGTTGTTTTTATTACGACTGACGAATTCGATGTATCTACGCTTAAGTTGCCACCCTGTATAGCAATATGGCTCGTTTCTATTGGGTTATCAGATAATGTTAGAGGCTGACGAGCATCAGGTGAACTACCGATGCCAGTACCGTTAGTATTAGACTGATATTCCATCAGATGCAACGGTAATGTGGTAATGGTTTCAAAGGGCCCATAATCTGATGTACTAACACCACTTTTTTGGGGCTTTCTTTTGAACCCTCTTCTTTTGGGGGGTTTTGTATGTTTAGTGCTGGTACCCACATCTGTTAATACACGCTGCCCTGTAGCTTCAAGATTGTCCAGTTTGTTTACTGAAGCAAGTAAATCACCACCTGCTACAATACGGCTATTTTCATTGACATGTTGATATCCTAATAAAGTCAGATTTTTCCCTGCGATCATGGTGGCCGGATCTTTATTCAACACTTGAGTCTCAGAAGTTACATGATCATATTTGTACTCATAAAAATTTTTATAAAAACCCTCTGGCGTCCATAACTTATGTTCACGTTCGTTAACTCTGGCTGTAATACGTTCATCAGTCGCATCATAGATAGGACTAGATCCCGAAACCTGAAACTGATGGCGGTTCTCACGGGAAACTTCCACGGGTTTATCCGTCAGCTTCAGATGAATATCTTTGTTCTCCAGCAGAGCTGTTTTGATAAATAGATTATCGCCCGCTTCAATATTCGCACTGTAATTATTTACCCTTCCCGCTTGCCCTACCGCATGATAGTTTTCATCCAAACGGCTGCCGATTTTCATATCACCTGAACTGTAAAGCAAAGCGTGATCCTTATTTAGCAGCATATCATCAACACCGATATCCAACCGATCACGAGCGGCAATAACCGCGCTTTTTTCTTGCTCTTTCAAGTTATTCAACGTTTCGGCTTTTATTGCCACATGATCGCCATAAATGCGCCCTGTGCCTTGGTTGGTCATTGCCGAAGTTTCAATATGAGTGCGTACGCCGTCGATCAAGCCACGATTCTGTAGGTTTTCTGCCTTAATATGGGTATTAACCGCACTGATTTCTGCTGTTTCAGTATTGTTGACCTGTGGCGCTTCTATTTTTAGAGTATTACCAGACAGAATCTGGTGTTTGTTGGTTACGCCCATCGCTGAACGTAGGTTCAGGTTGCCATTAGCAGCTATCGTTTTTCCATTGGTGAAAGCCTTATTTAAGCTGATATCCATATCACCTTGTGACAAGACGTCCCCATCTCCACTCAAGCTTCTTGCGTTTATCTGCGCTTGTTTGCCTGCAATCAACGTTCCATCAATGTTATTAATTGTGAGTGAATTTTTATTTTCATCTGTCATCGTCAGGCTATTAATACTACTGATAAGCCCTTGACTATTATCGACTGAATTTTGAATATGCAATGTCTGTTCAGAAGTTGACCGAATTGCACCTGCTTTATTGTTGAGTTCCGTTGCTGTTAAAAACAGACTGTTCGCTTCTATGCCTTTATCTTCTTTGTTCAGGGTAACACCATTGATAAGGGTATCTGTACTGGTGGACAATACTTTTCCACCACGGATAAGCCCATCACTGTTGTCGATTTGCTCAGTCACAATCAGTGACATATCATCCACCGATTGTATCTGACCTTGCTGGTTATTTAGCAAACGAGTTTTGATATCTGTCGTGCCCAGCGAGAGGAGTTCTCCTTGCTGATTGTCGAACGATTGAGTACCAGTATTAATAGTCAGCTCGGTTCCGCCCTGAATCTTCCCTTTTTGGTTATCTACTGTACCTGTATGTAAAGTTGTCTTACCATCAGCTGCCAATAACCCCTGCTTATTGGTGAGTAGCTGCCCTTGGGTATCTACCCTCAGATCCGCTGAGGATTGTAATTTACCTTCTGTGTTGTTCAGCGCTTTACTGTGTAGTTTGACACCATCATTACCCGCTATCTGACCTTTTGTATTATCAAGGTCACCGGTTTCCAATTTAGCTTGAGCGTTTGCAATGATAATCCCCTGTTGGTTATCCAAGTCACCACTGTGTAATGTGACTGTTCCCTCTGCAGCTAATTTACCTTGCTTATTAGTAAATTTCTTGCCTTGAGTATCAGTATTGATATCCATAGCAGAAAGCAACTGGCCAGTGGTGTTATCCAGCGCCTGACTGGTGATCATCAGTCCTTCATTGCCTGCGATATGACCTTTTATATTATTGATATCGCCGGTTGTCAGCGTAGTTTTAGCATTAGCGGCAATCTCACCTTGCTTGTTATTCAATACATTATCTTGTGTATTTACGGTCAGATAGTCGGCAGACAATAATTTTCCTTCGGTGTTATCCAGCGCCTGGCTGGTAATGTTCAACCCTTTATCACCAAAAATCTCACCTCGGATATTATCGAGCTCTCCGGTTGTCAACGTGATCTTAGCGTTGGATGCAATGATGCCTTGTTGGTTGGTGAGTTTTTGTTCTTGTGTATTGACTGTTAACTCCGCCGCAGATTGTAATTTACCTTCGGTGTTATTCAATGCTTGGCTGGTAATCTCCAGCCCTTTATCACCAGTAATTTGACCCTTCGTATTATTGATATCACCGGCTGCCAGTGTAGTTTTGCTATTTGACGCAATCAGGCCTTTCTCCGCATTACTCAACCGTTTCCCCTGCGTATCTACGGTCAGATCAGCCGCTGACAGCAATTTTCCCGTGGTATTATCCAGTGCCTGACTGGTGATCTTCAGTCCTTCATTACTCGAAATTTGACCGTTACTATTATTCATATCACCCGTTGTCAGCGTGGCCTTAGCGTTGGATGCGATGATGCCTTGCTGATTGGTGAGCGTTTGTCCTTGCGTATCTACCGTCAGATCGGCGGCAGACAGTAATGCCCCTTTCGTGCTGTCCAGTGCCTGACTGGTAATTTTCAGCCCTTTATCACCTAAAACTTCACCTCGGATATTGTCCAGTTCCCCCGCTTTCAACGTGGTTTTAGCATTGGATGAAATGACACCTTGCTGATTGGTGAGCTTTTGCCCTTTCGTATCCACCGTCAGATCAGCGGTAGATTGTAATTTTCCTCTCTTATTATCCAACGCCTGGCTGGTGATCGTCAGTCCCTGATTGCCGGCAATTTGACCTCCGGTATTGTTGATATCCCCCGTTGTCAACGTGGTTTTGCCATCGGAGGCAATCAGGCCTTTCTCCACATTACTCAACCGTTTCCCCTGAGTATCTACGGTCAGATCCGCAGCTGACAGCAATTTTCCCGTGGTGTTATCCAGAGCCTGGCTGGTGATCATCAGCCCCTCGTGGCCCGAAATTTGTCCTTGCGTATTGTTGATGTCACCGGTGGTCAGTGTCGCGTTGCTATCGGATACAATGACACCTTGTTGGTTGGTGAGTTTTTGTCCTTGCGTATCCACAGTCAGATCTGTGGCAGACAGTAATTTCCCTTCCGTACTATCCACCGCCTGACTGGTGATTTTCAGTCCTTTATTACCCGAAATTTGACCTTGCGTATTATTGATCTCACCGGTTGTCAGTGTGGTTTGGCTGTTGGAGGCAATCATTCCCCGTTGGTTAACCAGCTCCTTATCCTGCGTATTTACGGTCAGGCTGGCGGCAGACAACAATTTTCCTTCCGTGTTATCCAGCATATAACTGCTGATTGCCAATCCTTTATCACCTAAAATTTCACCCCGGATATTGTCCAGTTCCCCCGCTGTCAACGTGGTTTTAGCATTGGATGAGATGACGCCTTGCTGGTTGGTGAGTTTCTGCCCCTGCGTATTGACCGTCAACTCTGCTACAGACTGTAATTTTCCAGCAGTATTATTCAGCGTCTGACTGGTAATCGTTAACCCCTGATTACCGGCGATTTGGCCTTCGGTATTATTGATATCTCCCGTTGTCAGCGTGGTTTTAGCATCGGAGACAATCAGACCTTTATCAGCATTAATCAGCTGCTGTCCCTGCGTATCTACGGTTAAGTCATCCGCTGACAGCAATTTGCCGGTGGTGTTATCCAGCGCCTGACTGGTGATCTTCAGCCCCTCATTACCCGAAATTTGACCGTTGATATTATTAATATCGCCGGTTGTCAGTGTGACGGTACTATTAGAGGCAATTATCCCTTGTTGGTTATTAAATTTTTGTCCTTTCGTATCTACGGTCAGATCGGCGGCAGACTGTAATTTTCCTTCCGTGCTGTCTAACGCCTGACTAGTGATTTTCAGTCCTTTATCACCAAAAATCTCACCCCGAATATTGTCGATTTCCCCTGTTGCCAAGGTGGTCTTGGCGTTGGATGCAATGATGCCTTGCTGATTGGTGAGTTTCTGCTCCTGCGTATTGACCGTCAATTCCGCTGCAGACTGCAATTTACCTTCGATGTTATTCAATGCCTGGCTGGTGATTTCCAGTCCTTTATCACCAAAAATCTCACCCCGGATATTGTCGATTTCCCCCGCTGTCAGCGTGGTCTTAGCATTGGATGCAATAATGCCTTGCTGGTTGGTAAGTTTCTGCTCCTGCGTATTGACTGTTAACTCCGCCGCAGATTGTAATTTACCTTCAGTATTATTCAGTGCATCACTGGTAATTACCACACCTTCATTGCCACTGATCTGACCTTGCGTATTATTGATATCACCTGTTTTCAGTATAGTTTTACTATTGGACGTAATAATACCCCGCTGGTTAATCAGCTCCTGATCCTGTGTATTGACCATTAACTCCGCCGCAGACTGTAATTTACCCGCGGTGTTATTCAGTGACTGACTGGTGATCTTCAATCCGTTATTACCAGCAATTTGACCTTCAGTATTGTTGATATCACCGGTTGTCAGCATAGTTTTGGCATCGGATGCAATCAGGCCTTTCTCCGCATTACTCAACCGTTCCCCCTGCGTATCTACGGTCAAATCAGCCGCTGATAGCAATTTCCCGGTGGCATTATCCAGCGCCTGACTGGTGATCGTCAGCCCTTCGTTACCCGAAATTTGACCGTTGATATTATTGATATCACCGGTGGTCAGTGTGGCCTTGCTGTTGGAGACTATCACCCCTTGTTTATTGGTGAGCGTTTGTCCTTGCGTATCTACCGTCAGATCGGCGGCAGACAGTAATGCCCCTTCCGTACTGTCCAGTGCCTGACTGGTGATTTCCAGTCCTTTATCACCTAAAACTTCACCCCGGATATTGTCGATTTCCCCCGCTGTCAGCGTGGTCTTAGCATTGGATGCAATGATGCCTTTCTGATTAGTAAGCTTTTGCCCTTTCGTATCTACCGTCAGATCAGCGGTAGATTGTAATTTTCCTCCTGTATTATCCAACACCTGACTGGTGATCGTCAGTCCCTGATTGCCGGCAATTTGCCCTCCGGTATTGTTGATATCTCCCGTTGTCAACGTGGTTTTGCCATCGGAGGCAATCAGGCCTTTCTCGGCATTAATCAGCTGCTGTCCCTGCGTATTTACGGTCAGATCCGTAGCTGTCAGCAATTTTCCGGCGGTGCTATTCAGTGCCTGACTAGTGATCGTCAGTCCCTCATGGCCCGAAATTTGTCCTTGCGTATTGTTGATGGCACCGGTGGTCAGTGTCGCTTTGCCATCGGAGACAATACCCCCTTGCTGATTGGTGAGTTTTTGTCCTTGCGTATCCACGGTCAGATCAGCCGCTGACAGTAATTTCCCTTCCGTACTATCCAGAGCCTGACTGGTGATTTTCAGTCCTTCGTTACCCGAAATTTGACCTTGCGTATTATTGATCTCACCAGTTGTCAGTGTAGTTTGTCTGTTGGAGGCAATCATTCCTCGTTGGTTAACCAACGACTGATCTTGCGTATTTACGGTCAGACTGGCGGCAGACAACAATTTTCCTTCTGTGTTATCCAGCATATAACTGCTGATTGCCAATCCTTTATCACCTAAAATTTCACCCCGAATATTGTCAATTTCCCCTGCTATCAACGTAGTTTTAGCATTGGATGAGATGACACCTTGTTGGTTGGTGAGTTTCTGCCCCTGCGTATTGACCGTCAACTCCTCCGCAGACTGCAATTTACCATCGGTGTTATTCAATGTCTGACTGGTAATCGTTAATCCCTGATTACCGGCGATTTGGCCTTCGGTATTATTGATATCTCCCGTTGCCAGCGTGGCTTTAGCATCGGAGGCAATCAGACCTTTATCAACATTAATCAGCTGCTGTCCCTGCGTATCTACGGTCAAATCAGCCACTGACAGTAATTTTCCGGTGGTATTATCCAGCGCCTGGCTGGTGATCTTCAGCCCCTCATTACCCGAAATTTGACCGTTGATATTATTAATATCGCCGGTTGTCAGTGTGACCGTCTTATTGGAAGCAATCATCCCTTGTTGGTTATTAAATTTTTGTCCTTGCGTATCTACGGTCAGATCGGCGGCAGACTGTAATTTTCCTTCCGTGCTATCCAACGCCTGACTGGTGATTTCCAGTCCTTTATCACCAAAAATTTCACCCCGAATATTGTCGATTTCTCCCGCTATCAACGTAGTTTTAGCATTGGATGCAATGATGCCTTGCTGATTGGTGAGTTTCTGCTCCTGCGTATTGACCGTCAATTCCGCTGCAGACTGCAATTTACCATCGGTGTTATTCAATGCCTGACTGGTAATTGCCACACCTTCATTGCCACCAATCTGACCTTGTATGTTATTGATATCTCCGGTTTTTAGTGTGGCTTTGCTATTGGATGCAATGACACCTTGCTGGTTAATCAGCTCCTTATCCTGCGTATTGACAGTTAACTCCGTCGCCGATTGTAATTTACCGTCGGTGTTATTTAATGCCAAGCTGGTGATTTCCAGCCCTTTATTGCCGGCGATTTGTCCTTCGGTATTATTGATATCTCCCGTTGTCAGCGTGGTTTTGCCATCGGATGCAATCAGACCTTGCTCAGCATTAATCAGCTGTTGTCCTTGTGTGTCTACGCTCAGATCAGCGGCCGACAATAATTTTCCCTTTGTACTGTCCAACGCCTGACTAGTGATTTTCAGTTCTTCGTTACCCGAAATTTGGCCCTGTCTATTATTGATGTCGCCAGTTGTCAATGTAGCTTTACTATCAGAGACAATCTTCCCTTGTTGATTGGTGAGTGTGTGCCCTTGGGTATCCACGGTTAGATCAGCAGCAGACAGTAATTTTCCTTCCGTGCTATTTAGCGCCTGACTGGTGATTTCCAGTCCTTTATCACCGGTAATTTGACCTTGCGTATTATTGATCTCGCCAGTTTTTAGTGTAACTTTGCTGTTGGACGCAATCACACCTTGTTGGTTAACCAGAGCACGATCCTGCGTATTAACCGTCAACTCCGCTGCAGATTGCAATTTGCCATCGGTGTTATTCAATGCCTGACTGGTAATCGTTAACCCCTGATTGCCGGCAATTTGACCTTCGGTATTATTGATATTTCCCGTTGTCAACGTGATGTTAGCATCGGAGGCAATCAGACCTTCCTTAGCATTAATCAGCTGTTGTCCCTGCGTATCTACGGTCAAATCAGCCACTGACAGTAATTTTCCGGTGGTATTATCCAGCGCCTGGCTGGTGATCTTTAGCCCCTCATTACCCGAAATTTGACCCTGTGTATTGTCAATATCACCGGTGGTCAGTGTCACTTTGCTGTTGGAGACAACCACTCCTTGTTTATTAGTGAGTGTTTGCCCTTGCGTATCCACGGTCAGACCGGCAGCCGATTGTAATTTCCCTTCCGTGCTATCTAGTGCCTGACTGGTAATTTCCAGTCCCTTATCGCCAAAAATCTCACCCCGGAGATTGTCGATTTCTCCTGTTGTCAACGTGGTCTTGGCGTTGGATGCAATAATGCCTTGATGGTTGGTGAGTTTCTGCTCCTGCGTATTGACCGTCAATTCCGCAGCAGACTGCAATTTGCCAGCAGTGTTATTCAATGCCAGGCTGGTGATTACCAGTCCTTGATTGCCGGCGATTTGGCCCTCGGTATTATTGATATTTCCCGTTGTCAGCGTAGTTTTGGTATCAGAGGCAATCAGGCCTTTCTCAGCATTTATCAGCTGTTGTCCCTGCGTATCTACGATCAAATCAGCCGCCGACAGTAATTTTCCGGCGGTGTTATCCAGCGTCTGGCTGGTGATCTTTAGCCTCTCCTTACCCGAAATTTGACCTTGCGTATTGTCGATATCACCGGTGATCAGTGTCACTTTGCTGTTGGAAACAATCAGCCCTTGTTTATTGGTGAGTGTTTGCCCTTGCCTATCCATGCTCAGATCGGCAGTAGATTGTAATTTCCCTTCCGTACTGTCCAGTGCTTGACTGGTGATTTCCAGTCCTTCGCTACCCGAAATTTGACCTTGCGTATTGTCAATACCACCGGTTGTCAGTGTGGCTTTGCTGTTGGAGACAATCAGTCCTTGTTGGTTGGTAAGTGTTTGCCCTTGCGTATCCACGGTCAGATCGGAGGCTGATTGTAATTTACCTTCCGTGCTGTCCAGCGCCTGACTGGTGATTTCCAGTCCTTTATCGCCAAAAATCTCACCCCGGAGATTGTCGATTTCTCCTGTTGTCAACGTGGTCTTGGCGTTGGATGCAATAATGCCTTGATGATTGGTGAGTTTCTGTCTGTGTGTATTGACTGTCAATTCCGCCGCAGACTGTAATTTGCCTGCGGTGTTATTTAATGCCAAGCTGGTGATTACCAGCCCTTTATTGCCGGCGATTTGTCCTTCGGTATTATTGATATCTCCCGTTGCCAGCGTGGCTTTAGCATCGGAGGCAATCAGACCTTTCTCAGCATTAATCAACTGTTGCCCCTGCGTATCTACGGTCAAATCAGCCGCCGACAGCAATTTTCCGGTGGTATTATCCAGCGCCTGGCTGGTGATCATTAATCCCTCATTACCCGAAATTTGACCCTGCGTATTGTCAATATCACCGGTGGTCAGTGTGGCTTTGCTGTTGGAGACAATCACCCCTTGTTTATTGGTGAGTGCTTGTCCTTGCGTATCCACGGTCAGACTGGCAGCCGATTGTAATTTCCCTTCCGTGCTGTCCAGCGCCTGACTGATGATTTCCAGTCCTTTATCACCAAAAATCTCACCCCGGAGATTATCGATTTCCCCCGTTGTCAACGTGGTTTTAGCATTGGATGCAATGATACCTTGTTGGTTGGTGAGTTTCTGTTCCTGCGTATTGACCGTCAATTCCGCCGCAGACTGCAATTTGCCAGCAGTGTTATTCAATGCCAGGCTAGTGATCGCTAGCCCTTGATTGCCGGCGACTTGGCCTTCGGTATTGTTGATATTTCCCGTTGTCAGCGTGGTTTTGGCATCAGAGGCAATCAGGCCTTTCCCGGCATTAATCAGCTGCTGCCCCTGCGTATCTACGGTCAAATCAGCCGCCGATAGCAATTTCCCGGTGGTATTATCCAGCGCCTGGCTGGTGATCGTTAATCCCTCATTACCCGAAATTTGACCCTGCGTATTGTCAATATCGCCGGTTGTCAATGCCACTTTGCTGTTAGAAGCAATAATACCTTGTTGGTTTGTGAGTGTTTGCCCTTGGGTGTCCACGGTCAGATCAGTGGCCGACAGTAATGTCCCCTCTGTGCTGTCCAGAGCCTGACTGGTGATTGCCAGCCCTTTATCACCGGTAATTTGGCCTTGCGTATTATTGATTTCACCGGTTTTTAGTGTGATTTTATCATTAGAGGCAATCACACCTTTCTCAGCATTAATTAACTGTTGTCCCTGCGTATCTACAGTAAGATCAGCCACAGACTGTAATTTTCCGGCCGTGTTATCCAGCATCTGGCTGGTGATTGTCAGTCCTTTATTGCCAGCAATTTGGCCTTTAGTGTTATTAATGACACCCGTTGTCAACGTGGTTTTACCATTGGAAGCAATGACACCTTTTTGGTTGGTGAGTATCTGTCCTTGGGTGTCCACGGTCAGATCAGTGGCCGACAGTAATTTCCCTCCAGTACTATCCAACCGCTGACTGGTAATTTCCAATCCTTTATCACCAGTAATTTGACCTTGCGTGTTATTGATCTCACCAGTTGTCAGTGTAGTTTTACTATTAGAAGTAATTACACCTCGCTGGTTAGTGAGTTTTTCCCCCTGCGTATCTACGGTCAGTTCAGCCGTAGACCGTAACCTACCTTCTGTATTATCCAGCGCCTGACTGCTTACTTTCAGCCCACGGCTACCGATAATTTCACCTTCTTTGTTATTAATATTGCCTGTTGTTAACGTTAGTTGAGCATTGGTGGCAATCTTACCTTTCTGATTCTTCAGTTCTCCCACTGCCATGTTCAGATCATTACCATTTAGTAATGTTCCTCCGGTATTATCCAGAATATCATGAGTCAGTTGCAGTGAAGTGTTGCCAGTTTGCTGGATAAACCCTTCCTGATTTTCCAAAACCGGTGCTTTTAGACTCAGTACCTCCCCGGATAATTTGCCGCCGTTATTTTTCCATTGTGTCGGCGCGTCCAGATTCAGCTCGTGTTTGGCAACTAATGTTCCATGAGAGGTATCCACATCAGCCTGTGTGGCCGTCAGCGTGATATTAGTGGCGTAAGTTTTGCTTTGTTGCAAATCGATACTATCGCCGGCTACTTGCAAATCTCCGCCAGCCAGATTTTTTCCATTAGCGATTACTTCATGATGACCATTCAAGACTAGATTGCCAGTACCTGTGGCTTTTCCATCAGTATCAATACCTGCGGCTAGCGAGCCTTGGTTCGTACTCTTGATGCTGCCCGCATTTAATGTGGTATGCCCCGTTGCAGTAATTGTTCCACTATTTTCAATTTTACCGTCTACATTAAGTATGACGTCACCCGCTTGCGCACTAATCTCGCCAGCATTATGAACTACCGTAGACTGCAATTTTTCCTTGGGGTTATCAGATACCGCACTTGTGATTGTTACTCCTTCTTTGGCAACAATTTGACCTTTTTCGTTATCTAATTCACCTGTGTGGAGGGTCAATGTTTGGTTACTAACAATTTGACCGCCTTGAAACGAGACAGTAGGTTTTCCTTCATTTTCGCCAATAATCTCAATGAAGTTATTCGTCAGTTTTTGACCCTGCGTATCCACGGTCACATCCGCTAACGATTGCAATTTACCTGCTGTGTTATCCAGCAACTGACTGGTGATTTCCAGCCCTTCGTTACCCGAAATTTGACCTTGCGTATTATTGATCTCACCGGTTGTCAGTATGGTTTTTCTGTTGGAGGCAATCGTTCCCTGTTGGTTAATCAACCTCTGATTCTGCGTATCCACGGTCAGAGCGGTAGCAGACAGTAATTCACCGGCAGTGTTATCCAGTGCTTGGCTACTTACTTTTAGCCCTCTACTCGCGGCAATTCTGCCTTCCTGGTTATTGATATCACCTGTTGTCAATATTGCCTGTGCATTAGTGATAATCTTACCTTGCTGATTATTCAGTGATCCCACTGCCATATTCAGATCACCAGCGCTCAGCAACTCTCCTTCAGTATTATCCAAAGTCTTTTGTGTCAGTTGCAGAGAAGTATTTCCTGTTTGCCGGATAGTTCCTTTCTTATTTTCCAGAACAGGCGCTTTCAGATTCAGTGTCTCTCCTGACAGTTTGCCACCGTTATTTTTCCATTGTGTCGGAGTATCCAGACCCAGCTCATGTTCAGCAGCCAATGTCCCATAAGAGGTATCTATATCAGCCTGTGTGGCTGTTAATGAAATATTTTTGGCATAAGTTTTGCTATTCTGTAAATCAACTCTGCTGCCGGTTATTTGCAAATTTCCGCCCGCCAAATTTTTTCCATTAGCGATTACTTCATGGCGGCCATTCAACACCAGATTACCATTACCGGTAGCATTTCCATTCGCATCAATACCCGCTGCCAGTGCGCTCTGGGTAGAACTATTGATGTTATCGGCATTCAGAGTAGTATTCCCAACAGCGACAATCGTCCCACTATTATGTAGAGCCTGCTCTGCATTCAGTATCAGATCCGCTTTTGCCAATACTTTTCCTGAGTTCACTACATCTTCATGGTTAGAGAGTTGTAGTACATTTTGGCTGTACAGCATCCCGCTGTTTTCAATTTTACCTTCCGCACTGAACGTTACATTACCAGCTAATGCACCAATTACGCCTGCATTGCGAACCCCTACACCTTTTTCCGTACCACGCAGAGTAATAGCATTAGCATACATACCGCCTATAGCAGCAACATCCAGCGCAAACTGTGGTTTATTCGCATTATCATCAGGCTCGGTTGCTACGACCTGCATATCACTACTGACTTTATTCTGCCCTGTCACCACTTTCAGATCATTAGCGTACAATTTGGCATTCATGTTAACAGCGTTGGCAATCAATTCGGTATAAGCTGCACTTTGTGCATTCATACCATTACCTTCTACCGTCAGTTGTCCTCGATTAACATTAAAGCCTTTCAACTGACCATTTTCAGTAATAGCCTGTCCCGCGGCCAGCGTGGCTTTGTAAGCATTGATAAAACCACATCCACTGCAAGTTATCCCCGCAGGGTTAGCAATCACGACATGCGCTCGTCCACCAGCAACTTCGAGAAAACCTTCCAATCGGCTGGTATTAGCGCTATTTACCTCATTGAGGATGATTTTAGCCTCTCCCTTTGCCAGCCACGGGTTTGCCGTTATCATTCCTCCCAACTTAGTCTGAGTATTTTTGTAACTGTTATTGAGGATAGCTCCCCGTGTCCCAACATCAAACTGGCTGTATTGGTTACGTGAAATTCCCTCAGAATTCGGTGTTTGAATGTTGATTTGTGGCAAACCGTTAGCTGTTGGCAACACAGTAGGCTGCTGATTACCGGGCGCATTTCGGTCAGCGACAATATTAGAGTCTGGTTGTGCGGAAACTGTAACCAGCCCAGAGGCCAGATAAAGTGAAAACGACAATGAAGAAAGACTGAACAGGCGCGAACTTAATGTCTTAGATTTTTGTGTTCGACGGGCAGTACTTCCCTGACCACTCTGGGCAATATCTGCCACTACCATGAGCATTTGGCGAGCTTTGTTAAAAATAATACGATATAAATGTTTGTTCATAATCAGCCTGCCTCAATCAATAGTTCCAATTCACGCTAAAGTTCACATTGGTATACCCGGTCTTAAATCCATCCGGTTTGGAGAACGGAGTACCTACGCCAAAGTCATAGCTAACATTGGCGATATTCACATTACCCCGCACACCAACTACACCACCAGCCAGATGTCGGCCAATTAATGGGTGCCCATCCATACCGCGTCCACCTACTTCTCCGTAATCTCCCCCCAGATAAAACTCTTGTGAAGGTAATAACGTTTTCCAGGCCAGCGTATTCCTGAGATACCAGCCTCGATCTGCACTTAAAGATCGTTCACCGTCAAAGCCCCTGATAGTCCAGCGGTTACCTATACTGAACTGGTCTTGTGAAGTCAGCTGTGTGTTACTCATCTGACGCAGATATTTAGCCTGATAACGGAATGACTGATCACTAATGCTGAATGGTATTTCAAGATCTACTGACCATTGGAGAATTTTGGTAAGTGCAGTTGAATGGTCATCACCCGAACGCCACTCTTCAAACGCAGGCTGTGCCCCGAACCAACGAGTACCACGCTGATAACTGACACCAGCATCGAGTATTGCTGTTCCCAGATAATGGCGGTGATTCAGCCCCAGCTTCCAATCAGTAGTATTGCGTTCTTGAGAAGCTATTTTGGCTTTACCGAGAAAATTCTTGCTCTGCCGTAGTCTGACTTCATAGGTTGCAGTAGTTTTGGATGTGGCATTCCGGTGTAATACACGGCTTAGCTGGGTAATGAAACTGTTTCCTTCACCACGATATAATGTATCCCCGCTACCATATAACGGCACAGTTTGGGCATAGGTATAGTGACTACCCGTGACACCAAATTGCCAGTAACCGAAGGGTACAGAATAATGAGCACTGTAATTTTTAGTATTTTTTTTGCCGGCAAAGCCGAGGTCACGGCTAGCCGTTACATAAAACAAATCGCTTAATGATGTTGGGTTATCCAGTGCCAGCATCAACCCGCCCTGATAGCGCCCGGTACTTTTATTGCCACTATCATCTACCCAAGAACCTACCCGCCAATAACGTGATTGCTGGCGATGAATGACAATATCACTTTCGCCCGGCTTAGCTGCGGGCACTAACTCCATTTTTGCCTGAACAGTTGGGAGACGCTGGAGGTTTTCCAACCCCTGCTCCATATCGCGTAGGTCAAATAAATTTTCTTCATGGGCAGGAATTGCGGTATACAGAGTAGCGTAATGATTAGACTCTGGTGTTCGGATGATTTGATGGATTTTACCGGCCAACACGACCAGTTTCAGTTCGCCTCCACGCAAATCTTGTTGGGGAGCCAATACTCGACTAGTAACCCAACCATGGCTGACCAATCGATCCTGTATATTACCCATCAATAAATTAATACCCTGAGAACCTAAACAGTGTCCATTTGCCTGATCTGCCAGACGTTGTAGAGGCAACCAGTGAGGAAGATCTTCTTGACCTGATAACATTACTTGATGGATAACAAAACAAGGAGATTCCTTAGGGAATTTCAGGTTAGAAACAGATGAGGCATCATCCAAAAGCCTGACTGTTGGCGCTTTTGCTTCAAGACGTAGCTCTAATGCTTGTTGCTGTTGTTGCTGATATTGCTGTTGTTTTTTTTGTTGTTGGTCGTGAATAGAAAATTGGTTATCTGCGTGCACTGGCTGAGAGACAAAAATAGCCCACCCTGCCAACCCTATTAGCATATTGCTGGGAGTTACCTTTACCATAATTGAATCTATAATAATATTAAATGTTATTTAATTTTAAGAGGGAAATCAGAGGGGACATATTATAGATTAAGTTGCACCATTTTCAATATAACATTCTGTTTTTAATA